>NZ_JBHIQZ010000005.1:0-124273 GCF_042196865.1 Bartonella sp. AC130YNZD | reverse complement strand
ATAAGATGTTTGCGACCTATTTTGGTGGTGGTGCAGGCTATGATGATGATGGCAAATGGAGTGTCCCAAGTTTCAAGCTAAAAACCGTCAATTCTGATGGAGAAGATGAAGAGAAGAGTTATGGCAATGTTGCGGATGCGTTAGCAGGAGTAGGGACGTCTTTCACGAATATTCATAAAGAAATTAACAAAGTCGTAGGCGATAGCTTAGTTAAACAAGATGAAAAGACGCATGTTATTAGCATTGGAGGCGAAAAAAGCGGCACGAGCATTACCCTTTCCAACATTGATGGAGCGGAACGAACTCTTTCTGGAGTGCGTGGTGGAGCGATTTCAGAAACATCGACGGATGCGGTGAATGGTTCACAGCTTTATTCTATGAGTAATGTCTTAGCGTCCTATTTAGGAGGAGGAGCGGGCTATAAGGATGGGAAATGGAGTGCACCGGAATTCAAGGTTGCACAATTTAAGAGTGACGGTAGTTCAGATGAGAAGACGAGCTATGATAATGTTGCAGCTGCGTTTGATGGTGTGAATATAGGTATGACCAATATCAACAATCGTATTCATGATGTTGAGAAGAATGTTGCGTCCAATGGTTTAAATTGGAATGAAACTGAAGGAGCGTACGACGCGAAGCATGATGACAAGTCGAGCAAGATTAAGAATGTCTTAGCTGGTAAAGTTGAAGAGCATTCACAAGAAGTTGTGAATGGAGGTCAGCTATGGGAGACGAATGAGAAAGTGAAAGAGGTTGAAAAGAAAGTAGATACGATTGATCAACATGTAAAAGATATTACAACAACGGTTATGGATGGAGCGGTTAAATATGACAAAGATGATGATGGTAAAAAGACGAATAAGGTTACGTTAGTAGGAGGCAATGACAGCGAACCTGTTATGATAGATAATGTAGCGGATGGAAAGATTGAAACAGGTTCTCAGCAAGCTGTTAATGGTGGTCAGTTGCATGATTATACTGAAGAGCAGATGAAGATAGTTCTTGAGGATGCCAATAAGTATACGGATGAGAAAGTTAGTGGTCTTGTCAATGATGCTGTTAACGAGTCGAAATCCTATACGGATATGAAGTTTGAGACATTGAATTATGCTATTGAGGATGTTCGAAAAGAGGCAAGACAAGCTGCTGCTATTGGTCTAGCGGTGTCCAACTTACGTTACTATGATATACCAGGATCTTTAAGTGTTTCATTTGGGAGTAGTTTATGGCGCAGTCAATCTGCATTTGCTATTGGTGCTGGTTATACATCTGAAGATGGAAATATTCGCTCGAATGTATCTGTGACAAGTGCTGGAGGTCATTGGGGAATAGGCGCTGGAATTACTCTGAGGTTGAGATGATAATAGAAAAAATGGCTGTTATTGTAAAAACGAGAAGTATGTTAGTAAAGGTTCTGTTTGCTCTTGCCTTAATAGGCAAGAGCGAAAGCTTTGCCAACGAGAACAATAATATTTATACAGTGCATCCACCGCACTTATCGATACCCAAGGGAGAACCTGGCGAAACACGTCGAATTATTATGCAGTTTTATGACTGGACTTTGATTTGTGACGAAAAACAAAAGCTGAAACATAAGCAAGGTATATGTAATGTGACACAGACGGTTCATGATCAAGAAGGAAATACCATTTTTAGTTGGTCTCTTGTTTCTACGACAAGTGGTCAAGCAGTGATGCTTTTTCGAACATTGCCAAATTCTGATACAAATGTTCCGATTCAAATGTTTGTAAAAGATGTCAAAAAACCTGTTCTTATTCATTATACGCAATGTAATGAAACGGTTTGTTTGGCACAATCACCTGTAGGTCCGGTTTTGACTAGACAAATAGAGCAGAACAATAAGGTACGTATTTCCTATAAAATTAAAGAAGGAAAGGTATTTTCTTTTACTGTACCATTTAAAGGGTTAAATGCGGCACTTAATTCTTTACGTCCTTAGAATCCATCGAGTCTTTTTAAGAAGATTCATTTTTTCATAAATTGTTGTATTATATTTTTGAGTGTAAATTATAAGGTCAAATAAGTAAGAATTTTTATATAATATGATATCGAGGTGACTTATTGGAAAGAGTGAGAGTTTTATGAATGTAAAGATACAATAGGTTCTTTATATGTAATAGAAAATCAAGTTAGTATTTTCCATAAAGCTTAAAGAGTTATTTCGTTATTTATTAAAAGTAAAAAAGATTAGAAATACTCGATTTATTCCTTACAATAATGAGTAGACTAAATTCTTTTTTTAAGCTTCAAATGGATTTTTAAAGCGGTCTGATTATGCATTAATATTTTTCAGATAAATTTATAATTCTAGAGATTTTTTTGAACGATAGTTTTTATCGGTATTCATAAAATAACAGCTATTGTAATTGCATTTTGTGGTACAACAGAACTTTATTTCAGCATAATCAAAGCCATTTCATTGCATATAACAAACGAGGCTCGTGTGTGGATAACGAGATTAAAAAAATTTTTCTTATAAACCGTACTAATGTATAGGTTGTTGTAACCTTAAGGGTCAGTAAATAGTATGATAGTGTAGGTTTGTTACAATAGAGGTGTGCTCCGTGTAAATGGTATAAAGAAAAGAGCATAATTTATAAAAATTGATGTGAACGTAAACGATTAATTTATAGTTTTAAGTTCATAAAGAGAAACATGATTTTACGGAAACAACCGAAAGATTATACAAAAATCTGAATGATGCTAGTGTAGAAAATTTTAATGATAGGAAAAGAAAGAGTGATTTCTTGTATTTATCATTTGATGCTGCATTATTGCTTTATTTAGAAATGAGCAGAAGAGTTTTCGCGTTTATTTATTGGGGGGAACGCTCAAGGGATAAGGGAAATGACCCCGTTAAATTATAGTTCAAAAGAGTTGAAGCGAGGAGAAATATACGATACCAAAGCAGATCAGTTGTATGATCAGTGCGGTAGTAATACAAATAATCATTCTGCATTGTCACGAACAGAGGCATACTCTATCCTTGTTGATATAAAGAGACAACAGAGAAAAAAACATTATGAACAGAAACAGATTTTTGTTCAATCTGAGGCAGCTTTTGAGTTTCATAGTCAGATAATGATAGGTGCTCAAAAAACAAAAAAACTCAAAACACCTTTTCTTCGACGGTTCCATCCAGTAAAATCTCCACCTCTTTATGCGGCACTTGATCTCGGAACAAATAATTGTCGTCTTCTTATCGCATCTCCCAGTAAACCTGGATATTTTCGTGTTGTTGATGCTTTTTCTCGTATTGTACGATTGGGAGAAGGTTTAATAAATAACGGTTTTCTTAATACACAAGCTATGGATCGTGCGATTGAAGCATTAAAGATTTGTCATTTAAAGCTAAAACAAAGGCATATTAAGCGTTATCGCTTGATTGCAACGGAAGCTTGTCGTTCTGCAGAAAATGGTAGACATTTTATTCAGCGTGTTTTGGAGGAGACAGGTCTTGAATTGGAAATTGTTGATCGGCAAACAGAAGCGCGTTTTGCTGTTACAGGGTGTAGTACACTTGTTGAACCAAATACTGACGCAATTGTGCTTTTTGATATTGGAGGAGGATCATCAGAAATTGTGCTACTTGATGTTTCTCAAAAGCGTTCTTTTCGTTTAGCTCGACAAATTATCGCTTGGACTTCTCTTCCTGTTGGTGTTGTTACGCTTGCTGAACGTTTTGGAGGGAATGATATTAGCTTAGACGATTTTGAAAAAATGAAAAGTTATGTGCGAGGGTTATTAAATAATTTTTCAGATCGTCATAAATTAGGAAAGTTAGCACAAGGTTCGAAGTTTCATCTTTTGGGAACCTCCGGTACGGTTACGACTTTAGCAGGAATGTATCTTAATTTAGAGCGTTATGATAGGAAAAAAGTGGATGGCATTTGGATGAATGATGCAGACATTACACTTATGACACAACGCCTATTATCATGGGATATAGAAAAACGTGTCATAAGTCCTTTTATTGGACGCGAGAGAGCAGATTTAGTTTTAGCTGGTTGTGCAATTTTAGATGTTATTCGGGAAGTTTGGCCAAGTCAGCGTTTAAGAGTTGCTGATCGTGGATTAAGGGAAGGAATTTTGATAGAGCTGATGTTACGCGATGGAGTATGGTGTCGTCATAGAAAGAGCAGAGATTTCAAGCGTTAGAGAATTAAATATGGAGACAATGAATAACGATGAAAAAAATAACAAAAACACCGAGAGGTGGCTATGGAGGCTCAGGGTCACATGAATTATATCAGCGCGTAAAAAAGAAAGCAGGAACCATTAAAGCTTCATCACGACGATGGTTAGAGAGGCATCTGAATGATCCTTATGTCCATCAATCAAAAGTAGATGGTTATCGTTCGCGTGCGGCTTATAAACTCATTGAAATTAATGAGCGCTATAGGTTTTTGAAAAAAGGTCAAAAGGTTATTGATCTAGGAGCAGCACCTGGGGGTTGGTGTCAGGTGGCTGAGCGTATAGTAGGGTCAAGTGATGAAGATCCTAGCGTTGTTGGTATTGATTATTTACATGTTGATCCATTACCTAGAGTTGCCATGTTGGAAATGGATTTTTTGCATACAGATGCACAGCAGAAATTAATTGAAACTTTAGGGACAAAACCGGATGTGGTTCTTTCTGATATGGCAGCGCCAACAACAGGTCATCGTCAGACGGATCATTTAAGAACGATTTATTTATGTGAAGTTGCGGCTGATTTTGCTCTTTCGGTTCTCAAGCCTGGGGGATATTTTTTAGTAAAGGCTTTTCAAGGGGGAGCAGAAAACACTCTTCTTGCAAGATTAAAACAGCATTTTAAAAAAGTCTACCATGTTAAACCACCCGCAAGCCGATCAGAATCAGTAGAGCTTTATCTTCTAGCGCTTGAATTTAAGGGAAAAAAATACAAGAATAGCACCTTCTTTTAAGAAGACTTAACTTTACTTAACCTATTTAAATGTGATGATTTTTTTCTCAAAGAGTTATCAGCGATAGCGACAGTTTTTCTGTTATCAATGATGAAAAACTGGTAAAATTAATGTATTGCCTATAGAGGTAGAGAGATTGATTCCTCAGTGAGTGTTTCCAATGAAATTTCTTGATCAAGCTAAAGTTTATATTCGTTCTGGTAATGGAGGTTCTGGAGCAGTATCATTTCGCCGTGAAAAATTCATAGAATTTGGGGGGACTGATGGAGGGAATGGAGGACGGGGTGGTGATGTCTGGGCTCTTGTTGTTGATGGGCTTAACACGCTGATTGATTATCGCTACCAACAGCATTTTAAAGCAAAAACAGGGGGACATGGCAAGGGGCGTAATATGACGGGTGAGAAGGGTGATGATGTCATCCTTAAAGTTCCGGTTGGGACGCAAATTTTTGAAGAAGATAATACAACGTTAATATGTGATTTAACGGAAGTGGGACAGCGCTATCGCCTTGCAAAAGGAGGGAATGGCGGTTTTGGCAATCTTCACTTTACAACATCGACAAATCGGGCACCGCGTCGTGCAAATCCAGGTTTGGCTGGAGAAGAGCGTGCAATATGGCTTCGTTTGAAGTTAATTGCTGATGCGGGGCTTGTTGGTTTACCAAATGCCGGAAAATCAACTTTTTTAGCTTCTGTAACGGCGGCAAAGCCAAAAGTTGCAGATTATCCTTTTACTACTCTACATCCTCATCTTGGTGTTGTACGAATTGATGGTCGTGAATTTGTTTTGGCTGATATTCCGGGGTTAATCGAAGGAGCCCATGAAGGGGTGGGAATTGGAGACCGTTTTTTAGGACATGTGGAACGTTGTCGTGTCCTCCTTCATTTGATTTCTGCTCAAGAAGAAGATGTTGCAAAAGCATATCAAATTGTGCGTCATGAACTGGAGTCTTACGGAAATAATCTAAGTGATAAGACTGAAATTGTCGCTTTAAGCCAGATAGATACGCTAACGATTGAAGAGCGTAAAACGAAACAGGAAGCTTTGCAAAGAGCTGCGGATCAACCTGTTATGATGTTTTCTGCGGTTAGCCGCGAAGGTTTAGAAAATGTGCTGCGTGCTGGTGCACATATTATTGAAATGTCACGCAAAGAGGAGATTAGTGGGGATAGCAAGGTTGATTGAGATGGCTGTTGGATCGCAAAAACTTACACACTATAAACGTATTGTGGTCAAGATTGGATCTGCCCTTTTGGTTGATCCTCAGGCAGGTTTACGGGTTGAATGGCTTAACAGCTTGATTAGTGATGTTGTTGAATTGCACAAAAAAGGCGTAGAGATATTGTTGGTGTCTTCAGGCGCTATTGCTTTAGGAAGGACATTGCTACAGCTTCCTAAGGGGGCTTTGAAATTGGAAGAAAGTCAGGCATGTGCTGCTTTGGGGCAAATTGAGTTAGCTAAAACCTATGGTGATGCGCTTGCTCAACATGGGCTCAAAACAGGCCAAATTTTGCTCACTTTATTTGATACGGAAGAGCGAAGGCGTTATCTCAATGCACGTGCAACGATTAATGTACTTTTACGTTTTAGAGCAGTACCTGTTATTAATGAGAATGATACTGTTGCGACAAATGAAATTCGTTATGGTGATAATGATCGTTTAGCTGCACGTGTGGCAACAATGATGGGGGCAGATCTTTTAATACTTTTATCTGATATTGATGGTCTTTATACAAAGTCTCCCCATAGTGATCCTACGGCTGAATTTATACCTTTTGTTGCATCCATTACGCATGATATCGAAAAAATGGCAGATGTTGCTGCTTCAGAGTTTTCACGGGGAGGAATGAAGACTAAGCTTGAAGCCGGAAAAATAGCTAATGCTGCTGGAACGGCGATGATTATCACCTCAGGCAAGCGTATGAATCCCCTTGCTGCAATTGACAAAGGTGAACGCAAGAGTTTTTTTGCGGCAAGTAAGAAATCTGTCAATGCTTGGAAAACATGGATTTCTGGTCATTTAGATCCATCTGGTGTTTTGACGATTGATCAAGGAGCCATTAGGGCTCTTGAAACAGGAAAATCGTTATTAGCAGCAGGGGTTATTGGCGTTGAGGGAAATTTCCAGCGTGGGGATACGGTTGCAATTGTTGGTACAGATGGGGTTGAGATTGCGCGTGGACTTGTAAGCTATGACAAAGATGAGGCTGTACGCATTATAGGACATAAAAGTGAAGAAATTGAAGCTATTCTTGGGTATGAGGCGCGCTCTGCTATGGTGCATCGTAATGATATGATTGTACGTTGCTTGATCAATTCTGTTTAAAAAAGTTACTTTTGTTTTTATTGTTTTCGCAGAGTGGATAATACGATGACTTTAGAAGAACAAATGAAAGATATGGGACAAAAAGCACGCTATGCCGCTGCAGCGTTGGCCGTTGCTTCTTCTGAGCAAAAGAATAATGCATTAGAAATGATCGCTTTAAGTCTAGAGGATCAGTCAGATAAAATTTTACGGGCGAATTGTCAAGATTTAGAGAATGCTGCTCAGAATAATTTGAAAGCTGCAATGATTGATCGGCTAAAATTAGATGACTTGCGTTTACGTGCAATGATAGACAGTGTTCGTCAAGTTGCTCGTTTATCTGATCCTGTTGGACAGGTTATGAGTGCGTGGAAACGTCCAAATGGGCTTCATATAAGTCGTGTACGAACACCTCTTGGTGTGATTGGCATTATTTATGAAAGTCGTCCCAATGTTACAGTTGATGCGAGTTCTTTGTGCTTAAAAGCAGGTAATGCTGCGATTTTGCGCGGTGGTTCGGATAGCTTTCATTCTTCTCATGCTCTTCATTTAGCTTTGGTACAAGGTTTAGAGCGCTCTGGTTTACCCAAAGATGCTATCCAAATGGTTGGAACGACAGATCGTGCTGCCGTTGGGGAAATTCTCAAAGGATTGGATGGAGCGATTGATGTGATCGTACCACGTGGTGGAAAGAGCCTTGTTGCCCGCGTTCAGTCTGATGCACGTGTTCCAATTTTTGCTCATTTGGAGGGACTTTGTCATATTTATATTGATAAATCGGCAGATTTAGATATGGCACGCAATATTGTTTTAAATGCAAAGCTGCGGCGAACAGGGATATGCGGTGCTGTTGAGACAGTTCTCATTGACAGCCAAGCATTAAAAAAGTTTCTTCCTGTTTTAACTGCTTTACAGGAGAACGGATGTGAAATTCGCGCCACAGAAGATATTGTTTTTCTTATACCAGATGTCAAATTAGCTTCTGAAGAAGATTGGTCGCATGAATATCTTGATGCTATTCTTTCTGTTAAAACAGTTGAGGGTGTTGAGGGAGCCATTGCTCATATCAAGCGTTATTCATCAGGACATACGGAATCGATTATTGCTGAGGATTTGGAAGTGGTGAAGAATTTTTTTAATCATTTAGATTCAGCTATTTTGCTGCACAATGCATCTACACAATTTGCTGATGGAGGTGAATTTGGTTTTGGAATGGAAATTGGTATCGCAACAGGAAAAATGCATGCACGTGGTCCCATAGGTGTTGAACAGCTAACATCATTTCAATATCACGTTAAAGGAAATGGTCAGGTTAGAGCTTGAGAACATTATTTTTTCCATGGAAAAATTGTATACCACATGTTGAAAGATCTAATGTTGTGGGTCTTTTTGGTGGTTCCTTTAATCCACCGCATGCGGGGCATCTTCTTGTTGCAAAAATTGCTATTCGGCGTTTGCATCTTGATCAGTTATGGTGGATGATCACTCCAGGAAATCCTTTAAAGGATTGTACACAGTTGCTCTCTTTAGAGGAGAGAATGCAATTAAGTTTAAAACTTATTGACCATCCAAAAATTCGCTTAACAGGTTTTGAACAGGCTATAGGGAGCAAAGTATCAGTAGATACGATTTTTCATATTCTTACCCATTACAGTGGCGTAAATTTTGTATGGATTATGGGGGCAGATAGTTTTGCGACGATACATCATTGGTATCGATGGCATGATATCGTCTCTATGCTTCCTATTGCGATTATTGATCGTCCTTTAGGAAATCGGTCAGCACTTTCTTCTCCTATGGCACATATTTATCGCCGTTTTCGTTTGGATGAGAGAGAAAGTAAGCGATTACCTTTTATCAAGCCACCAGTTTGGACTTATTTGCATGGACCTTTATCTTTTCAGTCTTCAACAAACCTTCGTTTGAAGAAGAATGATTTTTCTTGAACATTTCATAAGATTCTGCTTCTCTTTAGAGAAGTCTCTTTTTTAGATTCCACAACGATAAGAAAGGATATTGATCTGAAAAACGTTGCACACAAACACTCTTACAATATTATGCCTTCAAAAGAAAAAAAAGTTTTTTCTGTGAGTGAGAGTCTTGAAGTTATTCTCAAGAGTTTAGAAGATACAAAAGCAGAAGATATTGTTGCTATTGATATTCGAGGGAAGTCATCTTTGGCTGATTATATGGTCATAGCTTCAGCAAATTCGCAGCGTCATGTATCGTCTGTTGCTAATCATTTATTACATACTTGGAAAGATAGTGGGCAGGGGCTTGCGCGTGTAGAAGGGCTTGCTGGAGGTGACTGGGTATTGATTGATACAGGTGATATTATCATTCATCTTTTTCGTCCAGAAATTCGTCTTTTTTATAATTTAGAAAAAATATGGATGACGCCGGATTTAAACGATACGGCTTTGCTTCTCTTCGGAGATCATTAAAATGCAAATTTCTGTTTTTGCGGTTGGTCGTATGAAAAGTGGGGCGGAGCAAAAATTAGTTCAGCATTATTTGGATCGTTTTTCTAAAATTTCTGGAGATGTAGGCTTGCATTTAAAAAAGTTACAAGAGATACCAGAAAGTCGTGCTCAAACAGTTTGTCAACGTATGGAGGAAGAGGGGAGAAAACTTATTGAATTTTTACCTGAAAAATGTCGATTAATTGTGTTAGATGAGCGTGGAGAATCGATTTCTTCAACTTCTTTTTCTGAAAAATTGAGGTGTTATCGTGATGAGGGCATTCGAGATGTCGTCATCGCTTTGGGAGGACCTGATGGGCATAATGAACAAATAAGGAAGCGTGCTGATTTTCTTTTATCTTTTGGTTTGATGACGTGGCCACATCAAATTGCACGTATTCTTCTTACAGAACAACTTTACCGCGCTGTAACAATTGAAAATAATCATCCGTATCATCGTTTTTAATATTTTTGTTCAATTTTTAGCACTTATTTATATGTTTATTAATATTGTTTTAGCTGACACCATTTAAAGCATCTCTAATGTATACGATGAGGTGTCATGGTTTTTGCAAATGAAAAAGCTTCTTCATAGAAAGATGCTATATTTATATGAGGAGTGCGTCATATTTGTCATTCTGCTCTTGAGTATGTTTTTTTGCTTTTCTGTATCGCATGCGGAAGAAATGAGGAGTACGGAAGTACATAAAGAATTGGGAGAAATTCGCCAAAATATTTCACTTTCGCGTGAGCGTGTTACTTTTCTTATGCATCAAGTTGAGCATTTAAAAAAAGATCAACGTGTTTTGAGTGATGCACTCATAAAGGCGGCTAAAGAAGAACGTATAGTAGCAGATGATATTGCTAAAAGGGAAGAAAAGCTTAAAAAAATGATAGAAAAGCGGGTACAAGTCTATCAAAGTTTAAAAAATCGTCGTGCTGAATTTGCGGAAGTTCTTGCAATTTTGGAACGTATGGGATTGAATCCGCCTCCTGCTCTTATGATACAGCCAGAAGACGCGTTGGCTTCTATACGTAGTTCTGTTTTATTAGGTACTGTTATTCCTCAGATGCAAGAGAAAACACGAGATTTAAAAGGGGAACTCAAGGAGTTGACCAATTTGAGTAATTCCATTACTACGGAATATACCGCATTAAAGACAAAACTGCAAAATCAAGCAGAGCAGCGAAAACGTCTAGAGCTTTTATTAGACCAAAAAAACAAACTACAAAAAAAATCAGAAAAAGAACTTACAGAACAGCAACAAAAAAATATTGCTCTTGCTAAAAAAGCGCAGTCTTTGGAAGAATTGATTTTAGAGCTCGATCGTCAGTCAAAACTTAGCTCTGATGCATCAGTACAGGTACGGAAAAGTTTACAATTGTTAGAACAGTCCAATTTTGAAAGCCGAAAAGGTTCTTTACTTTTTCCTGTTTCAGGAAAAAGAATACATCACTCTAACAAAAGTTCGCAGATTACGCGCTTTGGTGAAACGATAGAAACAGAGTCAGGAGCTGTTGTTATTTCACCTGTGGATGCTTTTGTTGCTTTTGCTGGACCATTTCGTTCTTACGGATATTTAATCATTCTCAATGTTGGAAATGGTTATCATATCATTTTTACTGGAATGTCGAGAATTAATGTAAAACAGGGGCAGTTTGTTCTTTCAGGTGAGCCTCTGGGTATAATGGAGATGCAATTTATTTCAAACAGTGTTGCATTGGATATAGGAAAAACTTCTCCAATGCTTTACATTGAGTTTAGAAAGCAGGGAAAACCTGTAAATCCAACTCCTTGGTGGCAGACTGAAAAAATAAGAAGGAGCCAAAATGATTCGTAAAGTTATTCTTTTGGTCGCTGGGGTATTGCTCGGCGCCTGTTCAATGATTATGGTGCAGTCTGTTGCTGCGAATAATGAAGATAATGCATATAAAAAGCTAGCTATATTTGGCGATGTTTTTGAGCGTGTGCGTATGCAATACGTTACAGTTCCAGATGATAAAAAGCTTATTGAAAATGCTATCAATGGCATGCTCACATCACTGGACCCTCATTCATCTTATTTGAATGCTGAAGAAGCCAAGGATATGCGGGATTCTACGAAAGGAGAGTTCGGAGGTCTTGGTATTGAGGTCACTATGGAAAAAAACTTAATTAAAGTTGTTTCACCAATGGATGATACTCCCGCTTCAAAAGCAGGTATTCTAGCAGGAGACCTTATTTCAAAAATTGATGATGTACAAACGAATGGTCAAACATTGAATGAAGCTGTTAATAAGATGCGAGGTGCTCCTGGAACACCAATTACCTTAACAATTATTCGTTCTGGCGTTGATAAGCCATTTGAAGTGAAGATTGTTCGTGATATTATCAAAGTAAAAGCGGTGAAATATCGGGTTGAAGGTGATATTGGATATTTAAGAGTTATCCAGTTTTCTGAACAGACATTAAATAATCTTCTAGCGGCAATTAAAGATATCCAATCTAAAATTCCTGAAGATAAGCTAAAAGGTTACGTCCTTGATTTGCGGCTTAATCCGGGTGGGCTTTTAGATCAAGCTGTTAATGTTTCGAGTGCTTTTCTCAATAAAGGTGAAATTGTGTCGACTCGTGGGCGCAAAAAGAGTGATGTGACAAGATTTGATGCGAAGCCAGGTGATGTCATCAATGGAAAACCGCTCATTGTTCTTATTAATGGTGGTTCAGCAAGTGCTTCTGAAATTGTTGCGGGTGCATTGCAAGATCATCGTCGTGCAACAATTTTAGGGACGCAGTCTTTTGGTAAAGGATCTGTTCAAACAATTATTCCTTTGGGTGAAAATGGGGCTTTACGCTTAACAACAGCACTTTATTACACGCCATCAGGCACTTCTATTCAAGGAACAGGGATTACGCCTGATATTATTGTAGAGCAACCACTTCCTGAAAAATATAAAGGTTATGATGTAAAAGTTGGTGAGTCTGCATTAAAAGGACATATCAAAGGAAAACGAGAAAGTAATAAAGGATCTGGTTCAGCTGCGTTTGTTCCCAAAGACCCTAAAGATGATATTCAATTGAATGAGGCCTATAAACTGTTACGAGGTGAAATGGCAAATGCAGCATTTCCACCAGATCCCAATAAGGATGTGTTAAAGTGAGAATTGATATCTATAGCTTGCGATTTTGAGGAATATTAAATGGATGCAGATATTAATTTGAAGATTCTTCCATATCGCAAATGTGTTGGGATTGTTGTCTTTAATCATGAGGGGAAAGTGTGGGTTGGGCGTCGTTTAATGATGCCCATTCATGCAGATGCAGATATTGACATATCTCATCGTTGGCAGCTTCCTCAAGGAGGGATTGATGAAGATGAAAAACCATTAGATGCGGCATATCGTGAACTTTATGAAGAAACGGGTATACGATCTGTAAAGTTGATTAAAGAAGCACGAAATTGGTTCCATTATGATTTTCCACAAGAACTTATTGGGTGCACATTAACAAATAAATATCGTGGACAAATACAAAAATGGTTTGCTTTCCAGTTTACAGGAAAGCTTTCTGAAATTGCGATTAATCCGCCACCAGATGGCAATAAAGCGGAATTCGATCAATGGAAATGGATTGATCTAGAAACCCTTCCGTTGATTGCTGTTTCTTTTAAAAAGCACGTTTATACGAAAGTTGTCAGCGAATTTCGAGGTAGCCTTAGACCATTATAAAAGCTATATGATTATGAGAAAGCTTTTTTTATTAAGATGCTTTATATTATAATAAATAATAAACATGTTTATCTTTTATGTAAAGAACAGGAATATAAAATGAAAAAGTTATTTAATTTACTTATAGTTTTTACTCTCTTGAGTATTTCATCTGTTGCATTTGCAACAAGTTCAAAGCCTCCTGCATCAAAAGATGCGGCAGCGGCATTGCCAAATGGAGCTTCTTCTTTGACTGAAACCTACGGTTTGTGGACTATTAACTGTGGTATACAAGAAGGGAAAAGAATTTGTTTTATGCACCGTCAAGAAGTGAATGAGCAGGGGCGTGTTGTTGTGGCTATGGGACTTACTCTCGATGCTGAGAGTGTTGTATCTGGTAATTTAACAGTTCCTTTTGGCATTTTGGTTTCTAAGCCTGTTCGTTTACAAGTTGATGAGGGAAAAGCTGTTATCGAAACCGGTATTCGGACTTGTGTACCAGCAGGTTGTGTGGTTCCTGTCGTTTTTGACAAAAATCACGTAGCAGCTTTACGTTCTGGAAAAAAGTTAAAGTTGGCGATGACAATTGCTGCTGCAGGTGAACCAGCTTTGAATGATTTATTTGTTCAGCTAGATGGTTTTAGTAGTGCTCTTAATCGTTTGACTGCTTTGCAGAAATAATTTTAAAACTAAAAGCGGCCTTTAAAAGGCCGTTTTTAGTTTGTTTGTTTTTTATAATTAATAATTAAAACGATGAGATTTAAGATTAATCCTATAAGGGATATTCAGATTTTTTGCTGTTTCTTCTATTTTATGTGCTATTTTTAATTTTAACATTTGTTTTTTAACTGCATCGTCATTAAATAGAGAGATGAAGAATTTAGATGTCTGGTTTTTATTCAAAAAAAGAGTATTGAAATATAAAACCATTTTTTGATGCACAGACCTGCTTTAATGAAGGTTTTCTATACGCTCTTCTTTTTCCTTGATTGAAAGGGGTGACGCATGATTTATGCATTGCTTCGAACGATTGATTTGATTTTTGAGATTTATATTGATATTTTAATCGCTAGTGTCATTTTTTCTTGGCTTTATGTCTTTAATATCATAAATTCGCGCAATCGCTTTGTTGTTTTGATAGGAAGCTTTCTATATCGTCTTACAAATCCCATTCTAAGCCGTATCCGGCAAATTTTACCAAATTTTGGAACAATTGATATTTCACCTATTGTAGTTTTTATTATTATTTATTTTATTCGTACTTTCATGTGGCGCATTTACGCAAACATGTATTTATAGAAATATTACTTGAGGCGAATACATGTTTTATCAAGTTGATGAAAATAACTTGATTTTGTTTGTATATCTCATTCCTAAATCATCCGTTGACAAAATAATAGGGGTTGAATGTAGGGATGGTGAAAAACAATATCTGGTTATACGCCTTCGGGCTGTTCCTGAAGATGGAAAAGCGAATAAAGCTCTCATTAAATTTCTTGCGAAGCAGTGGAAAATCCCATCTTCTTCTATTTCTCTGAAAAGCGGCGCAATATCTCGCTACAAACAACTTTACTTTTCAACACATTTAGAAGAGCTAAAGCAGATATGGCAATCCTTTAGAGATTACATCTCGTAGAAAAAATAAATAACAAAGCCTATTTTTTTATAGGCTTTATTTTATTAAAATCGTTATACTTTTTTATTGCGCTCAACAGCTTGCTTAATTAATTCATGAGCAAAGTTTTTATCACGCCATCCTTCAATTTTAGCCCATTTTCCAGGTTCCAGATCTTTGTAATGCTTGAAGAAATGTTCAATTTGTTTGAGTGTAATCTCGGGCAGATCTGTATAGTCATGAATATTGATATAGCGTTTTGTTAATTTTGTAGTGGGAATGGCAATAATTTTTTCATCTTTACCACCATCATCTTCCATCATTAGAGCTCCGATGGGGCGAACATTGATAACACAACCAGGCATAAGTGGACGGGTATTACAGATAAGAACATCAATAGGATCACCATCATCTGAAAGCGTATGAGGGACAAAACCGTAATTTCCAGGATAAACCATTGATGTATGAAGAAAACGGTCAACAAATAATGCACCCGACTTTTTATCCATCTCATATTTTATTGGTTGATCACCAAGGGAGACTTCCACAATAACGTTAATATCTTCTGGTGGATTTTTGCCTACGGGTATTTCCTTAATATTCATAGAGACATCCTTTCTGGAATATAGTGAGGCTCAATACAATTAAATATTTTACCAAAGAGATTATGAAATTAACTTGAAATTGATGCACGTGCTTTTTCAAAACGTTTACGTTCATTAGGATCAAGATAGAGTTTGCGGAGACGAATATTTTTAGGGGTTACTTCCACAAGTTCATCATCTTGTATCCACGATAAGGCGCGTTCTAACGTCATTTTAATGGGAGGCGTTAGCTTTACGGCTTCATCTTTTCCGGAAGCGCGCATATTGGTGAGTTTTTTCCCTTTTAACACATTAACTTCTAAGTCATTATCTCGTGAGTGGATGCCAATAATCATACCTTGATAGACTTTCACACCCGCATCGATGATCATAGGTCCACGATCTTCAAGATTAAAAAGAGCATAAGCGACAGATTCACCGTTGTCATTTGAAATCATAACACCATTAACACGACCAGCAATGTCTCCTTTATAAGGTTCATAAGCATGGAAAAGGCGATTCATAATTGCTGTACCACGTGTGTCCGTTAAAAGTTCAGATTGATAACCAATGAGTCCTCGGGTTGGTGCATAAAAAACAAGGCGGACACGATTACCTCCAGAAGGACGTAATTCCACCATTTCGCCTTTACGTTCAGACATTTTTTGTACAACAGTACCGGAATATTCTTCATCAACATCGATAACAACTTCTTCGATTGGCTCAAGAGTTATTCCATTTTCATCTTTTTGCATAACAACACGTGGACGTGAAACACTAAGCTCAAATCCTTCACGGCGCATATTTTCAATGAGAACTGCAAGCTGTAATTCTCCTCGTCCTGAAACGTAGAAAGAATCTTTATCGGCTGATTCTTCAATTTTAAGAGCGACATTGCCTTCTGCTTCTTTTAACAATCGGTCACGAATGACACGACTTGTTACTTTATCGCCTTCAGTTCCAGCAAGGGGACTATCGTTGACGAGAAAACTCATAGTAACAGTAGGAGGATCAATTGGTTGGGCAGTAAGGGGGTCATTGACAGTAGGGTCACAGAAAGTATCAGCAACGGTACCTTTTTGTAGACCTGCAATCGCAACAATATCACCAGCACTTCCTTCTTCAATAGGTTGCCGTTCTAAGCCACGAAATGCTAAAATTTTTGAAATACGCCCAGTTTCTAAAAGTTTTCCATCTTGTCCAAGAACCTTGACATTTTGATTGGGTTTCAAAGAGCCAGAATGAATCCGTCCTGTAATAATTCGTCCCAAAAACGGATCCGCTTCAAGAATAGTTCCAATCATGCGAAACGGTCCTTCTGCTACACTAGGAGAAGGGACATGCTGCGTCACAAGATCAAATAAAGGACCTAATCCCTGATCTTTTGGTCCTTCAGGGGCTTCAGCCATCCATCCATCGCGTCCAGATCCATAAAGAATAGGAAAATCAAGCTGTTCATCGGTTGCATCAAGAGCAGCGAAAAGGTCAAAAACCTCATTAATGACTTCATCAACGCGTGCATCCGGTCGGTCAATTTTATTAATAGCAACAATAGGGCGCAATCCCACTTTCAATGCTTTGCCAACGACAAATTTTGTTTGTGGCATTGGTCCTTCAGCAGCATCAACAAGTACAATGGCTCCATCAACCATATTTAGGATGCGTTCAACTTCTCCACCAAAGTCGGCGTGTCCTGGTGTATCAACAATATTAATTCGAGTATCTTTCCAAACAACAGATGTCACTTTCGCTAGGATTGTAATTCCGCGTTCTTTCTCAATATCATTTGAATCCATCATACGTTCGCTTGTACGCTGATTATCACGGAAGTTTCCTGATTGCTTGAGAAGCCCGTCTACAAGCGTTGTTTTCCCATGGTCAACGTGGGCAATGATGGCAATGTTACGCAATTGCATAAATTTTCTTCTTTTCGTTTAATGAAATTTCATTTGAGGCAAAGTCTTTACATTCTTTGCCTGACTATTAGAAAACCTTTTACATGTTTTTTTATAATTTTGGAAGATGGAGGCAATATTTTTATGGCAAAACTATTTATCCAAGTCTTTAAGGCTCTATTGAGCTTCAATTTCTGAAGCTTCGTAAAAGTTTTTTATAGTACGTATGTTCTATTCTCGAGTTAAGAATTATCCCAAAAATCACAGTCAATTTGATTTTTATCAATATGACACAAGAAATTTATATGAATTCTTGTAAGAGTAAGTAAGTATAAAGCTAGCGGTATTGTTGTTGTTGTTTTGCAAAGAGATTGATAAAAATCCGGAATATCTCTCAATCCATAGCCAATTTATTGACAACTTTACAACATTTTTATTCTAAATAAAGCTTTGTCTTATTCCATAACTTGTCAATCAAAATCAGATCTAATGCAATCGTGTATTTGAGGTAGATATTGAGACGATTAAGAATTTTATAAGAAGTTCTAGCTTTTGTATGCCAGATTAGGGCAAGAGTTATATCTGTTTGATTTATTTATGAACCCGTCATACAGTCTTATTTAGAAAGAATATGAAGGCATCCAAAGAAAATTCCCATCTTTGCTGTTAATCCAATTTATGATTTCAAAAGCATCTAAAGTAATATCTTTTAAACCATGGAGATAGTGCATTGCCTTACACTTTTGTTAATTGCACTCTCTAATAGGAGTATGCTTTTTATGCCAAACAGAACACTTTAAACAGAATATACTTTTTGTTGCATATTCATGTACTTAAGAGAGATTGCTTAACGTACACTACATTCATTCCATGATAGGGCTCATAAATGATATAACATACGCGAATAGTATACTATTAACGCCTTTGTGAAGAAATATAAAGCCTGTTGAGTATCATCATTATTATTCTTTCTCAGCTGTCAATATTGCGCCAGTTTTTGATACGAGAGAGAGAGGATATAAGAAGTATTTTATTTTTTCTTGAATAGTTTTTAGCCATACACCGATCTCGTTTGTGACTGGCAAGAAGATGACTTTAATCAATTTAATATGAGAAGCTTTATGATGAGGTAAAATTACGTTATTCGGAGCTGTTATTCAAAAAAATAATAAATTATCTATAGAGCGGTGCGCTAGAAAATAAATAATAAAGCTTATTCTCTTATGGAAAGAATCTTAGGTTACATGACAAGATTTTTCCATAAGTAAGAGTTTTTACTTTACATGTTTAAAGAAGAGTTCCTGACAAAATGAGAGAAGCTACAGAAAAGTAGATTATAATGCCCATGACATCTACTAAAGTTGCCACAAAAGGAGCAGAAGCACTTGCTGGATCAAATTTTAAACCTTTAAGAATAAAAGGCAACATAGATCCAGAAAGAGAACCAAAGGTAACGATTCCAACTAAAGCTGTACCCACTGTTGTCGAAATAGCAATCCAATGTTGGCCATAGTCGTAGATACCCAGTTTTTGCCAAAGAGCAATGCGCGTAACACCAATAATTCCTAGTAAGAGACCAAGGGATAGTCCTGTTGGAATTTCACGAATGATCACTTTCCACCAGTCTTTCAACGTGAGTTCACGTAAAGCCAATGCACGGATAATAAGGGATGTAGCCTGTGAGCCGGAATTTCCTCCTGAGCTCATAATGAGAGGTATGAACAGTGTAAGAATAATCGCTTTTTCGAGTTCTGTTTCGAAATGTTGCATAGCGCTTGCTGTCAGCATTTCACCGATAAAGAGTAAAGCGAGCCATCCGCCACGTTTTTTCATCATTTCAGGAAACTTAATTTGCATATAGGGCTTATTAAGCGCTTCCATACCCCCAAATTTATAGGCATCTTCATTCATCTCATCGACCATAGTATCAAGCACATCATCAACGGTTACAATACCAATGACATGGTTACTTTCATCAACTACAGGCACAGAGAGAAGATCATGGCGCTGGAAAAGGCGTGCGATATCTTCATGATGTGTGAAGGGTGATATTGTAATGGGCGAGTCATGGGTAGGGACATTAAGAATTTGTTCATCAGGTGAGGCAAGAATAAGGTTACGCAGGGAAACAGCTTTGAGAAGAATACCTGTTTTGGGATCAATTACATAGCTGGTATAAACTGTTTCACGTGTTCGCTCGACCTCACGAATGTGATCCAAAGTTTTTTGTATGGTCCAGTTTGAAGGAACGGCTATAAACTCTGTTGTCATCAGTGCTCCTGCTGTATGATCAGGATAACTGGTGAGTTTTTTAAGTTCAGCGCGCGTTAAGGGGTTAAGCAAGGCATAAAGTCGTGTGCGGGTTTCTTTATCCATTTCTTGAAAGACGTCTGCAGCAGCATCAGCAGACATGCCATCAAGAATTTCAACAGCACGATTTATAGGGAGAAGTTCTAGGATGGCAGCAGGTTGCTCAAGCTCTGGTTTATCAAAAAGTTCGATAACATAATCAAGAGGCAGAAGACTAAGAATAGTTACACGTTCCATGATATCGAGGTCATTGATGATATCAATAGAGTCTGCAAAATGCTGGTTCTTTAAGTTTTCAGCGAGAGCTTCAGGAGAAAAATTTTTGAAGTCGAAGTCCGTTTTGATTTCAGTCATGATAAAGTACCTCCTGAAGAGTTGGAGAGTTGTAAATCTAGATAATAGATGAGATAAAAACAAAAGTTTATGGAAGATTTAAAAAACTCCCCAGCTATATTCCCAATTGTTAATATTTGAAGTAAAGTCAAGGGTAAATTATAAGTTATAAACAAGTTTCTGAATCACTAAAACGAGAATACAGCTTAATTTGAGGATAATATAAAAACGTAAATGTAAAAATCAGTTCTGATTTTACCATCATTTCTTTAATGCAGTTTGCGATTTTCAAAAGAATCTACAGCAATATTTTATAAAGAGTGGAGATTATGCTTTTCTCCAAGTGTTTTTGTTAATATGCAATTCTATTGTGATGTGCGAGCGAATAATCTTTATTGCTTCAATATAATATGGTTTGAAATGGAAGAGCTTTACGATTTTAAGGTTTTTTATTCAATAGCGTTTTGAAAGGTAGTTTTGAAACTCACGAAATAGTTTTAGTATGTTATCAATTTGTGTCGTAAAGATAATTGTTACAGTTTAAATTTATAATGGAGACATAAAGTATTATGACAAAAGCAGCAGTGCTGGACTGGAAGGGATTTTCAGGTCTTCCTGATTTTTCTTCTATAAGTGATGAAGATTTTAAACCCGCTTTTGAACAGGCACTTCAAGAAGCAGAAGAAGAACTAGAGGCAATTGCGATGGTGCAAGAACCACCAACGCTTGAGAATTTTTTGCAGCCTTTTGAGCTTTGCGGCAAAGCGCTTGATCGTGTCTGTTCAATATTTTTCTTACGCACCAGTGCTCATACGAATGTATTAATTCAACAGCTAGAGCAAGAGTTCGTTGTAAAACTTTCTTGTTATTCTTCAAAAATGATGATGGATGCGCGGATATTTGCGAAAATAGATGTGCTTTATAAACAGTCGCAGCTGGGCACATTTGAGAGTGAAACAACACGTGTTCTTGAATTATGGTGGAAAAAGTTTGTTTGTCATGGGGCAAAACTCGATGAAAAAGCTAAGAAACGGCTTTTGGAAATTAATGAAAGACTTGCTTTTTTAAATGCTACTTTTGGACAAAATGTCTTAAATGATGAAGCTGAATGGATTCTGTTTTTAAAACAAACAGACTTATCTGGTTTACCACAAGATCTCATTGCTTCAATGAAGGAAATTGCGTGTGAAAGAGGCAACGAAGAAGCGTATGCATTAACACTAGCACGTTCGATTGTTGAACCTTTTTTAAAATTCTCTGATCGTCGTGATTTGCGTGAGGTTGCATTCCAAGCTTGGGCTAAACGTGGTGAAAATAATAACAAGAATGATAATAAAACAATTATTGTAGAGATTGTTGCGCTTCGAGATGAGCAGGCTAAATTATTGGGATATAAATCTTTCGCGGATTTGAAGCTCGATAATACTATGGCTAAAAGTGTTGATTCCGTTATGGATTTGCTTATGCCTGTATGGAAGCGCGCAAGAGCGAAAGCTTCTACTGAGCAAATTGACTTACAAAATTTTGCCAACAATCAGGGCAGCAATGAATCTTTAGCTGCTTGGGATTGGCGTTATTATGCTGAAAAGCTTCGCACTGAAAAACTTTCTTTCGATAGCGCTGAGATTAAATATTATTTTCAGCTTGATCTTATGATTAAAGCGGCTTTTGGGGTAGCCGAAAAACTCTTTAGCATTACATTTGAAGAAAAAAACGCTGTTACACTTTGGCATCCTGATGCACGTTTGTGGGAAGTAAAAAAGTCTGATGGAAGTCTACTTGGGCATTTTATTGGTGATTATTTTGCGCGTTCTTCAAAACGCTCCGGTGCGTGGATGAGTAGTTTGCAATCACAACATAAATTGGATGGCGGACAAAAGCCTATTATCTACAATGTTTGTAATTTTGCTAAACCACCTAAAGGGGAAGTTGCTCTTTTATCACTTGATGATGCACGTACGCTTTTCCACGAATTTGGACATGCATTGCATGGTTTGCTTTCTGATGTCACATGGCCATCTGTGTCGGGAACATCTGTTTCACGTGATTTTGTTGAGCTACCTTCTCAACTTTACGAACATTGGTTAACAGTACCAGAGATATTAAAATCTTATGCTATACATACAAAAACAGGCCATCCTATGCCACAAGAGTTGATAGATAAAGTCTTAGTAGCACAGACATTTAATGCAGGATTTTCTGCCGTTGAATTTATCTCATCAGCTTTAGTGGATATGGCTTTTCATCAAGGCGAAACAGTCACGGATCCAACAGTGTTTGAACGCCAAGAATTAGAAAAGCTGCAAATGCCTGATACAATTATTATGCGTCATCGTCCCCCACATTTTATGCACGTGTTTGCGGGGGATGGTTATGCATCTGGTTACTATTCTTATATGTGGTCGGAAGTCCTTGATACTGATGCTTTTCAAGCTTTTGAAGAAACGGGAGATGTTTTTAATTCAGAGCTTGCTGTTAAGTTGAAACGTTTTATTTACTCCGCTGGAGGAAGTCGTGATCCAGAGGAGCTTTATAAAGCTTTTCGGGGACGAATGCCTTTGCCAGAGGCAATGATTAACAAACGTGGACTATAAGATATAACGGTATGGTTAACACCATGCCGTTTTCATATTATTCGAAAGGTGCAGTTGTGATTTATGCAAATTTTCTCTTCATTATAGCTCTGTAAACAGAGTTTTTTATCTTATTCGCTTTTTGTTTATAGAGGAAAATAGATTTTGTATTTTAAATAGACATTATGGGAAAGAAAAATTATCAGCTCGATCTTTTTGATGCCCATTTGGTGGAAACCATGATTTTTTTATAAAACTTGACTTTCGTTTGCCTAAAAGGTGAGTGTTTTTTTGTACCATATCATCGAGGTTCATTGGAGGCTGACGCATAATTTTGCTCCGCTCTTGATTCTCTGATTCTTGTATAAGTTTTTGAATAGCTTTATCGGTTGAGTATGAATTTTCATGAGAAAAGGCGTGAAAATTTAAAATATTTTTCAATGGTTTTTCTAAATAAGAGGCAAGTTTTTTCTTTCCTTCAGGGGTGAAATGCATGCCATTATTGGTGCGTAATTTGGTTGTTTTTCCATTAATATCATAGCTTGAAAAAGAAAAATTTCCTTCTTCATCACTAAAGCCGCTCCAGATATCGAGAAAATACCCTCCTGCTGTTTCTGTTTCTTGTTTATAGAGCGCATTAAAAATTTTCATTTTTTGTGTCAAAAGGTCATTTCCAAAAGAAGGCTGACCTATCCATATCCATGATTTTCCAGAGGCGTGAAGACTTTCAGTAATTTCGATAATTCTTCGTTTGTAGATGCGCATCCATTCTGACTGATCTGTGTTAATCATATTATGAGAGTCTGTGATGGGTTGATTATCATTTGCACCGATCATCATGATAATAACATCGGGGCTATTTTGGTCAATGAGTTTAGAAATATTGCTTTGCCAAGAATAATAATCCGTTCGGACTAAGCCGGAAGCTGGTATTGTGTTGTTCATGATAACGATATCGCTATTATTTATAAAAAACTTTTTAAGTGCATCGGCAACAGCAGAGGCTGCAAAATCCCCTACAACAAGAATGCGTTTTGCATTCTCATTTTTTAGCTTTTGTATGTTTTTTTGTGTTACGATCTTTTTTTGCGGCTTGTCTATTTTTTGTTCTATAATTTGCGGTGGCTGCTGTGTCTGTTTGTTTTGTTGTGATAACCATTTGAAGAAGTTCGTTGCTTTACTTGGGGATGGCTGTAAGATCCCCACAATAGAAAGTGAAAAAAGCAATAATGTCAAGTATATCAGGCGAAAATATATCAGGCGAAAAGAAGACAAAACCTTAGTCTCCATTATTGTTTGCGAAGGAGCAAAAGCACTTGAGATGATGGATATCCATTTGCTTTTAGACCGTGACGCAGTTGAAAAGCTTTAATTGCTTTGCGAGAAGCTGTTCCAATTTTTCCATCGACATTCCCTTTATAATAGCCCAGTGCACTTAAGCGAGATTGTAGTTCTTTACATTCTTGGAAAGTGAGAGGTTGAAAAGGTCTTTGCCAATCGTTCACCAATCCAGGATGTCCAGCAATGCGATCAGCAAGAAGGGCAACAGCAAACGCATAACGATCTGCATTATTATAATGTTTCAGAACAAAGAAATTTTTTGTGACTAAAAATATAGGTCCTTTTGCTCCATCTGGATATTTTAATATTGCTTGTTCAGCTAATGTAGGAAGAGGATGTCCATTTGCGTGTTTTACACCTAATTTTTTCCATTGTTCAAAGGAATACCAGCCTTCAGGAAGGTTTTTCCCCTGCGGCACTTTTACCTCTACTCCCCAAATAAGATTAGGTTGCCAGCCATTTTTGTGGAGAAGGTTAGCTGCAGTAGCCAGAGCATCTGGAACAGAGTTCCAGATATCACGCCGTCCATCTTGGTCCATATCAACTGCATAGGTGAGATAACTGCTTGGAATAAATTGTGTATGCCCCAATGCACCGGCCCAAGATCCTGTGAGTTGAGAGCGTTTAATTTCGCCACTTTGTAGAATTTTCATAGCAGCAATCAGCTGTGTATATGCATATTTTGCACGTTTTTTATCAGCATAGGCTAAAGTTGCAAGAGAGCGAATTGTATCACGCATTACACTTTTATTGGCTAAAACCTTCCCATAGTTGCTTTCCATTGACCAAATAGCAAGCAGAATATTGCGGTCAACACCAAAACGTTTTTCAATTTGAAGAAGCCATTTGTTCCATTTTTGAGTTTGGCGCCGTCCTTCCTCAATTGCAATATCATGGACACGATTATCGAAATAGTTCCAGGAAGGAGCAACAAATTCCGGTTGGTATGCGGCGCTTTTTAGAACTTCAGGATCAATGGCATTAACACCTTGAAACGTCATATGAAACGTAGAAGGGGTAATATTGTGAGCAATAGCTATTTTTTTAAATTCTTTAATCCAGTGTTTAAATCCGCTATCAGCATATGAAAGGGATATAAAAAACATAAAAAAAGCAGAAAAAATAACGGCAGAGACAGTGAAAAGAGTTCTCCAAGCTATTGACTTCTCTAAAAAAGAGAAAGTCTTCAATTCTGTTTTTTGCATTTTGAAATCCCCATTAATATTCAATTTATTAGATGTGCAATAACTTTATTTTGTATTTAGTTTAATCGATAATATGATCAAGAAGAGGAAAAAACTGAAATAAATAATTCGTTTTAATCCTTTCAATAAATTCTCAGACTCTTTTTACATTTTTGATTGCCCATTATAATGATAATCAAAACAATAAGATATCTTTTTTACCATTTCGTAAAAACATATGATAAATAAAACAAAAAAGTTATATGAATTCATTGAGGAGGGTGAGTGTGCGTAAAATCCGGAAAGCAGTATTCCCAGTAGCAGGTCTTGGTACGCGTTTCCTTCCTGCGACAAAAACGATTCCTAAAGAAATGTTAACAGTTGTTGATAAACCTGTTATTCAATATGTTGTGGATGAGGCGAGGGAAGCTGGTATTGAGCATTTTATTTTTGTGACTGGACGTAACAAAGCAGTCATTGAGGATTATTTTGATGCGCAAGTTGAATTATACACGACACTTGCTGAATGTGGAAAGAAAGAAGATCTTGCACACTTATACCGTTTACAGCCATTACCAGGGTCAACTTCTTTCACTCGGCAACAGCAACCTTTGGGATTAGGGCATGCTCTTTGGTGCGCGCGTGAATTAGTTGCAGGGGAACCTTTTGCTTTATTATTACCCGATATGTTGATACAGGCGAAAAAGGGCTGTCTTTCTGAAATGATGAGCCTTTATGAAAAGGTGGGTGGGGGAAATATTATAGCAGTTCAGGAATGCGATCCTAGAGAAACACATAAATATGGTATTGTTGGGAAAGGCAAACAGATTGCAAATGGTTTTGAAATCACAAAAATGGTAGAGAAACCGGCACAAGGAACGGCACCATCAAATTTGTACATCAATGGACGTTATATTTTGCAGCCAGAAATTTTTAATATTCTTTCCACTCAAGAACGGGGAACAGGAAATGAAATTCAATTAACAGATGCTATGATACGGCTTTCAAATGAGCAAGATTTTTGGGGTTTGCAAGTAAAAGGGCACACTTTTGATTGCGGTTCTAAAGCTGGTTTTATTGAAGCCAACGTTGCATTTTCTTTGGCACGCGCTGATATGCACAGCCACGTTTCTGCTTCATTGAAAAATTTACTGGAAACCATTAATGTTGAAAAGTGATATAGATCTCTCACTTAATTTTATTGATCGAATTTGATTATGACAATACCGTCTTCTCATATGGCTTTGCAAGGTGCAGTAGCATCAGCGCTTAAAACACTTGCTAGTGAAAAGCAGGGGCTTGAAGCTCTTGAAAAAGCTCTGCTGGAAAGTCTTTCTTCTTCTTTTGAAGCGGCTGTTCAAACTATTAGAAATGCGCCTGGACATGTGGTCATTACTGGTCTTGGAAAAAGTGGTCATATAGGGACAAAAATTGCAGCAACCTTAGCCTCAACTGGAACACCTGCCTTTTTTGTGCACGCTGCAGAAGCCAATCATGGTGATCTTGGTATGATTGGCTCTGATGACGTTATTCTTGCTTTATCATGGTCTGGTGAAACTCAAGAGTTAAGTGGTATTATGAGTTATGCGGCGCGTTTTCGTATCCCCCTTATTGCGATGACATCAAGTAAGCACTCTGTGTTAGGACGGCAAGCTGATATTGTGCTATTATTACCAAAGATAGAAGAGGCTTGCCCCCATGGTTTAGCCCCTACAACTTCAACAATTATGCAATTGGCAATGGGAGATGCATTAGCGGTTTCTCTTTTAGAAATGCGTGGTTTTACCGCAACGGATTTCAAAATATATCATCCTGGTGGTTCTCTTGGTGCAAGCCTTAAATACGTGTGTGATATTATGCATGAGGGTGATAATATTCCTTTGGTTATGCAGGGAACAGCTATGACTGAAGCGATGAATGTTTTGGTGGAAAAACATTTTGGTTGTGTTGGTGTTGTGAATCAAGAAGGTGAACTAATCGGAATTGTAACTGATGGCGATCTTGCACGTAACATTCATTTTAATTTATCAAAATTTAATGTTGACGAGGTGATGACCAAAGCTCCTAAAGTTGTAAAGCCAAATACACTTGTTGGTGCAGCAACAGCTTTTATTAATGATCATCAGATTGGTGCATTTTTTGTGGTTGAAGATAAAAAACCGATAGGAATTGTTCATTTTCATGATCTTTTGCGCATTGGCGCTGCTTAGATTAAGCTTCCCTATCAAATAAAATGTTATAGGTTGAAATAGATTGAATGATACAAAGTTACAATTTTATTGTGAGGTGGCTTTATTGATATTTTGTGGAAGAAAATGATTATTTTACGTATTTCATAATGTTTAAAAAATTCTCAGGGGCGCTAGATTACACTAGCCTCTTTGCGTATTTTAGAGAGGATTTTCTATCAGGAGGAGAAAGGATATCGCCTCCTGCTTAATGTATGTGCTCCCTCGTTCTTAAGAGAGGCTTCCCTTGTACTTTGTTAAGATTTCCGCTTAAGGAAAAACTGTGCTCCTGTATGTGAGGTGCAGAGAAGTTGTGTGGCGTCATATGACATTGTACAATTGACTCTAGAAATTGTTCCACGGAGAATAGAGCGTATTTCAATTTCTATATTTTGGGCATTGAGATAATTATATGCTCCTTCTGATAGTTTTTCTTCTGTATCTGCTGCACGCGTTTCAAAAACACCATTGTGGAAAGAAGAAATAATACCATTCTCATCAACCCATTTTCCATCAATTCCAGTTGGCATATTTGAGTTATAATATCGCGAAAAGTTACAGGCACTTAACAGCAAGGCGGTAATTGTAAGACATAAAATATGATAGGGATGTTTCATTTATTGCACTCTATTTAGATTATTTTGCTCTCTAGTTTCTATAACATTATTAAATTACCCCATGAGTCAATATGAAAAATTTGATAAAAATCAATGAAAAAGCAAAAAAATGGAAAAAAATGCCTTAATGTTGTATTTAATTGACAGCTTGATGAAGTTCGTAAGTGACACACAAGAGGTAAAATATTTCTTATGGTTTACAACAATTTTTATATTAAGCTGCTAAGTAGTCTCAAAGGAGATTATTGACATTATGGTTGGTCCCATTCTTGTTGCGAGTGAAGATTATGGAAGACGTATAGAACTTTCTTCTATGCTGCGAGGTTTTGGTTATCGTGTCATTGAAGCAGAAAATGGTCTCCGTACGATTGATCTTTTACACAGACGTAAAAACATTGTGCTTGCACTCCTTGATGTCGTTATGAGTGATTTGAGTGTGAGCGATTTGATTAAAATGATTAGAGTTGCTGGTGTTTCTGTTCCTATTGTCGTTATAGCACAACAAGAGAATCAGCATTTGCTCCAGAAAGCTTTAACAGCTGGAGCTATTGATTATTGGATCCATCCAGTAACATTATTACGCGTAAGAGTTACTTTGGATATCCTTGCTCTTATTTCTGCCTTGGAGCATGAGGTTCGAGATATTCGGCGAAAAAAAGAGAATCATTTACGGTTTTCTGATCTTTGCGTAAAAAGTAGAGCTATGCAGATAGTGTTAGAACAATCGAGACAAGCAGCAACTTCTTTACAGAATCTTTTGATAGAGGGAGAAGCTGGAACAGGACGTGAGACATTAGCTCGGATTATTCATCATGAGGGATTATTTTCGGAGGGTGTTTTTGTTCGCTTTCAATGTTCAGCCATCGTTGATCCAGAAGAAGAAAATCAGCAGTGGTTTAAAGAATTCCTACCATTGGTTTCTTCTCTTGAAAAAGGGACACTTTGCCTTTGTGATATTGATCGACTTGAGCCCATACAGCAAAAACGGTTTGCTCATTACCTTAAAGAAAGGGAAAGGGATACAAAAGGAGATTTTTTTCCTTTTCGGATCATCGCTATTTCAACATCGCGTTTAAAGGACTTGGTTAATGAGAACTTTTTTTTGCATAGTTTGTTTGAACAATTTTCTCACTTGTCTATTAGCGTTCCTGCTTTACGAGAATTAAGGGATGATTTTCCAGAGATCACACAACGTTTGATTGATCGCATTATCACAGAAACAGGGCGATCACATGTCCATGGTTTAGCAGGCTCGGCTCTTTCCTTGCTTATGCAGTATGATTGGCCTGGCAATAGAAATGAGCTTGAAACCTTTTTATTTCGTGCGATTTTACTCAGTGAAGGACCGTTATTAACTGTTCGAGATTTTCCGCAATTAATGGGAAATTCATTAATGAATGTTCCCAATATCATTGAGGGTAATATGCAAGAAGATAATGAGCAAGAATCGATAAAATTTTTGAATACTGATGGGCATGTACGTACTTTTGCAGAAATGGAGCATGATATTATAGAGAAAGCGATTAAACATTATAAAGGACATATGAGTGAGATTGCGCGTCGCCTTCATATTGGTCGCTCTACACTTTATAGAAAAATGGAAGAATTGAGAGCAATAAGAAATCAAGAACGAAAGTAAATTCATAACAAATTTCTCTTCATGACAAGCATGTGTTTCAAAAAATAGAGTGAATTTTGATAAAGTCCGTGGGGGAAAGCTGAAGAAAACAATCATTTATTGTAAAATTTATCTATAGAGGATGATTTTGTTGATTTAAATCAAATATAAATTTTATGTGACTATTTTAATCATTTGTTTCAATTTATACAATTTTAGTTAAGTTTACATTTATTAAAACAGAGAAGCATTTTTAAAAACTTTTAAATACTACCGCTAAAATTTTTGTATCATCAATATTAAATTTATACTCTCTTAAGCAAGAAGTGGCATTTTATCTGCTATACGATTAAGATAAAGTGATTAGTGTTATCGTTTGCATTACTGATGATGTGATAGTTTAAAATAGAAAGTTTGCCCTCTTTGACTCTTTTACAGATTGTTATTGGTTTTGTCCTCTTTTTTTTTATTGCATCTATGTTGACAATCTACACCTATGGGCGTTTTGTGAAAAATGCTAGGGGGCAATGTTCTTATGCGTTACCTCTTCAGAAAGATGAAACTAAGCTTGATCGTATCGTCAGTCAATTAGCTGAGAAAGAAAATGGATTGGGGATTGATAAAGATGCCCTTTCCCTCATTATCAGCAATTTGGATGCGTTTTGTGTTCGTGCAATAGGAGCTGCAGAGGCTGGGCGTAGCCTTGATCTGATGTATTATATTTGGGATGATGATTTAACGGGGCGCTTATTATTAAGCGAAATAGTTGAGGCAGCTGATCGAGGGGTTCGGGTACGGCTTCTTTTGGATGATATTAATGCTCAGGCACGTGATCCAGCTTATATTGCGCTAGATAAACATCCTCATATTGAGGTGAGAATGTTTAATCCAGGGCGATCGCGTAAAGGTGGTTTACGCCGTGGTTTAGAAATTATATTACGGGCAATTACTGTAACACGTAGAATGCATAATAAAGCTTTTATTGTTGATGGCAGGGTCGCTTTTGTAGGAGGACGTAATCTTGCAGATTCTTATTTTGATGCTGGTAAAGAATCCCATTTTCGAGATTTAGATTTGATGTTAATCGGTCCTTCTGTTAAAAAGGTAGAAAGTATCTTTGATGATTTTTGGAATAGTGCTGTTGTTTTGCCAATTCATACTTTGGTTGTTCCTAAAAGCGCAAGTGATCTTAGCTATTGGAAAGATAAATTACGAAAGTTTCGTGATTCCAAGGTTGCAAAAGTTTATTTAGATTATGTCAAAGAGCACATTAACTTTAATTGTTTTATCCAAACAGGAAAGCGGTTATTTTTAGCAGACAAAGTTGTTGTTCTTTCTGACCCTCCAGAAAAAGCATTGCGTAAAAAAGCAAGTAATTGGCTTATGAAGGCACTTTCAAAGGTTATTGGAAATGCCCAAAAAACGGTTCAGATTACGTCACCTTATTTTGTTCCTGGTAAGGTTGGCACGCAGAATTTTAGTAATTTGGTTTCAAAGGGTGTTGATGTCAAAATTCTGACAAATTCTTTAGCTGCTACTGATGTAGCATTAGTGCATGGTGGTTATGTACCTTATCGTAAGGCATTGTTGAAAAGTGGTGTTAATCTTTATGAATTAAAAGCGGAAGGCAATACTCATGGGTTACGATTGTTTCGATCGAGTAAGGCAAGTTTACATGCCAAAGCTTTTTTAATTGATCGTAAAACAGCTTTTATTGGATCTTTAAATTTTGATCCAAGATCAGCATCATTAAATACAGAAATGGGCATTCTTTTTGAATGTGCTCCCATTACAGCAAGATTAGATTTGTTGTTTTCTGAAGAAACTACAGGGGAGATGAGCTATCATCTGCGTCTTGGTGATAATAATCGTATTTATTGGGATTTTATTGAAAATGAAAAAAAATATAGCATTGACTATGAGCCAGAAAGCAATTTTTGGCGTCGCGCATTTGCAAAAATAATAAGTTGGTTACCTATTGAATCACAATTGTAAATTTTTATAAACCACACTTAAAAAAAATATTTATTTTTCTTTTCATTTTGTTTGTAGCATGGCATAATTTTTTGCCAATCTACCATGTATGAGAACCGCAGTTGTATTTTAAAGCTTCTTGCGGTGTTTTATTATAAAAGGAATTTTGATATGGCAAAGATTGTTGAAACGGGGACAGGTGCATTGGCACTGACTTTTGATGATGTACTTTTACAACCCGGTCATTCTCTTGTTATGCCTAGTCAAGTGGATCTCAGTACGCGCATTGCAGCGGATATTAAGCTCAATTTGCCATTGCTTTCTGCGGCAATGGATACGGTAACAGAATCGCGTTTGGCAATTGCTATGGCTCAAGCTGGTGGTCTTGGGGTTATTCATCGTAATATGTCTCCTGCAGAGCAGGCAGAAGAAGTTCGCCAAGTAAAAAAGTTTGAATCTGGTATGGTTGTTAATCCAGTCACCATTGGACCAGATGCAACACTTGAAGAAGCAAAATCTTTGATGCGCTCTCATGGTATTTCCGGTATTCCGGTTGTTGAAAATGGTGCTAAAGGTGAAACTGCTGGACGGCTTGTTGGCATTTTGACAAATAGGGATGTGCGTTTTGCATCGGATCCTAAACAAAAAATTTATGAATTAATGACGCATGAAAATTTAATCACAGTGCGTGAAAATGTTCAACTCAATGAAGCAAAGTATCTTTTACACCATCATCGTATTGAAAAATTATTAGTTGTGGATGAACAGAATCGCTGTGTCGGATTGATAACAGTTAAGGATATTGAAAAAGCAAAATTAAATCCAAATGCTGCCAAAGATTCACAAGGTCGCTTGCGTGTTGCAGCTGCAAGTAGTGTAGGGAACGATGGGTTTGAGCGGGCAGAACGATTAATTGATGCAGGCGTTGATATTCTTGTGATTGATACTGCACATGGACATTCTCAGCGTGTATTAGACACTGTTGAGCGTATTAAAAAAATGACGTTTTCTCCAGCTATTATTGCTGGTAATGTGGCGACTGCTCAAGCAACACAGGCTTTGATTGACAGTGGTGCGGATGCTATAAAAGTTGGAATTGGTCCTGGTTCTATTTGCACAACGCGAATTGTTGCAGGTGTTGGTGTTCCTCAGCTTGCAGCTATTATGAATGCTGCAGAAGTTGCTGAAAAAGCGGGCATTCCCGTTATTGCTGATGGGGGGATAAAAGCTTCGGGTGATTTTGCTAAAGCCTTAGCAGGTGGGGCTTGTGCTGCTATGATTGGCTCTCTTTTAGCGGGTACAGAAGAAAGTCCTGGCGAAGTTTATCTTTATCAAGGACGATCCTTTAAAGCTTATCGCGGCATGGGATCTGTTGGTGCTATGGCACGAGGATCGGCAGATCGCTATTTTCAAGATGATGTTCGTGATGAACTTAAGTTGGTTCCTGAGGGTGTGGAGGGGCAGGTGGCTTATAAAGGTCCTATAGCATCAGTTCTACATCAGCTTGCTGGTGGACTTCGTGCTTCGATGGGGTATGTTGGAGCAAAAGATCTCGTAGAGTTTCGTGAAAAAGCAACGTTTGTACGTATTACGAATGCGGGACTCCATGAAAGTCATACGCATGATGTTTCTATCACACGAGAGAGTCCAAATTATCGTGGGCCAGTTTAAAGATACAAGAGCCTAATATCATATTGCATAAATATAAAATTTTCCGAGAACAAGAAAGAGAGACTGCGCTTTTTTCTGTTTGTAATTTGGTGTAATAATCCCAAAAAGGAAAGAATTAGAGGTTAAAACTCTAATTCTTTCTGTTAAGACTATATGAAATAAGTTATATAATTAGAATTAACTTTTTGTTGTCTTCCGTCCAGTCTTTGACGCACGTTGGCGAGTGTTTGTCTGATCACTTTGGACGGATTTCTTTCCGTTGTTTGAGGGCATTGTATTATGACGGCTTTTAGACGAAGTTGTTTTTCCATTATTATAAGTCATTATTTTCTCCTTTAAAATTGTCTGGCAGTTGCCATTAGAGTAAAAACGGTCATGCCAAATAGTGGTTCCAAGCATTTTCTAAAAAGTTAATTTTTTGTTGAACGTAAGATGAACTTGTTTAATTTTATGAGAAGATTTTTTCTATTTTTTCAGAAGGATAGCCATATAAAGATGGGAGATATTTGATTTTTTTCTATTGTTCAGACAATCCTCGTAAATTTTATTTTACGCAAATAAATTAAAGAGTTTGGTTTTTTCGTAATGCATGGCGGAAATAAGTTCTTTATGGATGGCTACGTATCTTTTAGCATAAGAGGTAGAAGAATAAAAAGCGAATGGGCAGAAGATGAAAGGAAAAATTTAAATACTCTAAATTGGATCTTATAAAAAAGTATGATCAGATCATTTTAATATTGAATGTAAATTTTTTATGGCTTTGAGAAGGTTTCATTGGCAAGAAGGCGATAATATTATTTTTTTAGATGATTTAAAATTTTATTATTTTAATGGGAGAAATGAATGCGATTAGGTGGGCGTTTGCAAGCAGCAATAGATGTTCTCACAGAGATAGAAGTGAAGCATCGCCCAGTAGGAGAAGCTTTAAAGGATTGGGGTCTTTCTCATCGCTTTGCTGGAGCAGGTGATCGTGCAGCTATTGGTACAATCGTTTATGATGTTTTAAGACGACGTTATTCTTTACAATGGCGTATGGAGAGTGATGATATCCGAGATATCGTTTTTGGTGCCTTATTAGATTCTGAAAAAATGACGCTGGAGCAAATTGACGGTGAATTGGCAGAAGATCGGTTTGCACCGCAGTTATTAGGGGCTAAACAGCGTAAATCGTGGCAAGGTCAGCAATTAGTGGATGCTCCAGACTATATTCGTGGTGATATTCCGCAATGGTGTCAAGCGCATCTGCGTCCTTTATTTGGTGATAATTGGATCACTGAAGCGGCTGCGTTAGCAACACGTCCTTCTTTAGACCTACGGGTAAATAACCTAAAGGCAACACCAGAAAAGGTGCTGAAAGAATTAGCAAAAACCAAACTTAAATCTTTTCCATGGTTTGGGCAAGCTTTAAGAATTGCACCGATTGAAAAGTTTAATCGTCATCCCAATGTTCAAGTGGAACTAGCTTTTCAAAAAGGACACTTTGAAATACAGGATTTAGGATCTCAAATTGTTGCTCACCTTGTGGAAGCGCAAGAGAGCATGCAGGTATTAGATTATTGTGCAGGTGCTGGGGGCAAAACATTAGCTTTAGCTTCCGATATGAACAATCGTGGGCAAATTTATGCTTATGATTCCGATAAAGCGCGCTTAGCTCCTATTTTTGATCGTCTTCGACGCGCTGGTGTTCGTAATGTACAAACACGAGCACAAAAAGAAGAATTGAAGCCATTAATAGGCAAGATGGATAGAGTTCTACTAGATGCACCATGTAGTGGGACAGGAACATGGCGCCGTCGTCCAGATGCGAAATGGCGTTTAACATTAGAACAGGTGAAACAACGCCAAACAGAACAGAGGGATATTTTGAATGAAGCGATAGCTTATCTTAAGCCAAATGGGCGCCTAATCTATATTACCTGTTCTCTTTTTACAGATGAAAATGAGGAACAAATTTCCCATTTCCTTCAACAACATTCTCATTTTTCTCCAATAGATATGCCAGCGCTTTGGCAGAAACATTTTAGTTTTTCTCCTGTGCAACCAGTTTTTTCAAATTATGGACTTACTTTGTCGCCGGCCACAACACAAACAGATGGGTTCTTTTTATCTGTGTTGCAAAAAAAACATTGATCCATATTCTTACACTTTTTATCATAAACTTTACGAGAATAATCTTTTTCTTAAGAAAACAGGCTTGTGAAAAGAGAAAGATTGAATCATAACTCTCATGAGTTTTCTTTTACAATTGTTGATTGGTTTTCTATGAGCATATCACATCCAGACACTGTTCTTATTATTGACTTTGGTTCACAAGTTACACAACTTATTGCACGACGGGTACGAGCAATGGGAGTGTATTGTGAAATTACTCCTTTTCAATTGGCTTTAGAAGCTGTGCGCCGCATAGATCCTAAAGCTATTATTTTATCAGGGAGTCCTTATTCCGTTATTGATGAGGGCTCTCCGCGTGCTCCAATGGAAATTTTTGAGGCGGGTGTTCCGATTTTGGGTATTTGCTATGGTGAACAAGTCATGTGTGTTCAGCTTGGAGGAAAGGTTGAAGCTGGACATGAGCGTGAATTTGGGCGTGCTTTTTTGGAAGTTCAAGAAGAGAGTGCCCTTTTTAATGGAGTGTGGGAAAAAGGTTCTCGTTATCAAGTATGGATGAGCCATGGTGACCGTGTGGCAGCTTTACCAGAAGGTTTTCGTGTCATAGGAACCTCAAAAGGAGCTCCCTATGCGGCTATTGCTGATGAGAAAAGATATTTTTATGCGGTACAGTTTCATCCTGAAGTTATCCATACACCGGATGGTACAAAACTTTTGCAAAATTTTGTTCATAAGATCTCTGCTATTAAAGGCAATTGGTCAATGGCTTCTTATCGTGAGCAGGCAATTGCTACGATACGACAAAAAGTTGGGAAAAGTCGTGTGATTTGTGGTCTTTCAGGGGGAGTGGATTCATCTGTTGTAGCGGTACTCCTTCATGAAGCCATAGGAGATCAACTGACATGCATTTTGGTAGACCATGGGCTGATGCGCAAGAATGAAGCTGAAGAAGTTCTCACGCTTTTTCGTGATCATTATAATATAGAGCTTATTCACGTTAATGCTGCCGATATATTTCTTAATGCTTTAGAAGGTGAGACAGATCCAGAAAAAAAGCGCAAAACGATTGGTCGCCTTTTTATTGAAGTTTTCGAAGAAGAAACTAAAAAAATAGGAGGTGCAGAGTTTTTAGCACAAGGAACACTTTATCCAGATGTTATTGAGAGTGTGTCTGCTATTGGTGAAACGGTAACCATTAAAAGCCATCATAATGTGGGGGGGCTACCAGAACAGATGAATATGAAACTTGTAGAACCGTTGCGTGAGCTCTTTAAGGATGAGGTTCGCTTGCTAGGGCGAGAGTTAGGGCTACCGGAGCAGTTTATTGGTCGCCATCCTTTTCCAGGTCCCGGTCTTGCAATTCGCTGTCCAGGTACTGTGACCCGTGAAAAATTAGAAATTTTACGTGAAGCAGATGCTATCTACCTTGAGGAAATCCATAAAGCTGGTCTTTATGACGAAATTTGGCAAGCTTTTGCTGTTCTTCTTCCTGTTCAAACTGTTGGCGTGATGGGGGATGGTCGCACTTATGAATTTGTTTGTGCTCTTCGCGCCGTCACATCTGTAGATGGAATGACTGCTGATTTTTATCCTTATGATATGGCGTTTTTAAGTAAGACAGCAGCACGTATTATTAACGAAGTTAGAGGGATTAATCGTGTTGTATATGATGTAACCTCAAAGCCTCCTAGTACTATTGAATGGGAATAATTAAAATGAAGGATAAGTCTTTTAAGAATAAAATATGACTGAGGGTTTGATATTCGAAAAGTGTAGAAAAAATCATTTAAAAATGATTGTGTATTTTCATATGATATAAGCCTTTATCTGACAATCTGTACGTCAATATCGTTTAAAATTGAGAAGTGTGGGATTTTGCATGTCTGAGAAAAAAATTGTTGCACACCGTGGAGGAGCTCATCGTTATCCTGAAAATACCCTTTCGGCATTTAATAACGCTATAGCATTAGGTGTTGATGAAGTTGAATGCGACGTTCATTTGCTAAAAAGCGGTGAAGTGGTTGTCTTTCACGACTTCCGTCTAGACCAATTGGTTGGAAAAAAGGGGTATATTCACGACATTGATAATGAAACACGCAAACAACTCTGCGTAAAAGGAAGCCAAGAAGCACCTCCCTTATTAGAAGAAGTGCTTGATCTTTTAGCACCAACGAATGTTGCATTGCATCTTGAAATCAAAACATGTGGTGAAGTGGAGCGTGAAATAATATTATCCCAAAAAGCGCTTGCACTAATAAAAAGCCGAAATTTATTAGAACGGGTTTCTGCAATTAGTTTTGATCCTTTTATCCTTCGTCCTTTTATTGAAGCAGGAATACCATCTGGTCCATGTGTTGATAATTTTGAAGGTGATATGTACCGTCATTTTTCTGAATGGAAGCAATTAGGTTATTCTGATCTAAGTTTAGATGGTTCTATTGTTTCACAGAACTTTATTGAATCAGCTCTTGAGGCTGGTTTTACTGTAGGGGTATGGACAATTAATGGAAAAGCTCGGTTATCATATTGGCTTGATATGGCTGTACATTATATTACGACAGATCAACCTGATCTCGCATTGCAATTGCGTGCACAAAGGTAAAAATACATCAACACAAAAGGAACTATATATCTTCATAAAGCTAGCGTAATGAAAGAAGAAAAATTATCTAATATATAACAATAATACATTGATTTATAATGATAATTAATATTTTACTCATGTGAGTAAGAGACCTTAATACGTAAGATTCTCTTATTTCAAATATTTTTACAATGAATCAATCAAAATCATTCGTTTGAACATTACAAGTAGGGTTGGTGTGTGGATAAAAAATGATTGAGAAAAGAATAAAAATATTCATTTAACGTATTTCAAATGCAAGGCTTATTTAAGCATTAGGGTCTCATATGATGATGTCGTTTTGCACTTTTATGAAGTGTAAAAATGATGGCATACAAAAAGTCTTATATACTTTAATGGAGAGGCTTTAGGGCTTATTTTACAGGTTCTATCATGAAATGTAGATGTATTGAAAGATTTTTTAACAGCATGGAAATTGGTCATACAGTGTTATTTTGTTTTGTGTGAGGGGTGTGATCTTGTTACAGGGAAAGAGACTATTAAGCGCTTCAAAATGATTTTCTTAATTTTAAAAAAATTCTGTTTGTCTCTTCTTTAAATTCAGTAGCAACATCGTGTTAAAGTTATAAGACAAATAATAAAAGAATAAACAATTCTTTTTAAAAAAGTAAATCCAGATATTAAAATAGTCATTGAATGATATTTACGATCCATATCTTTTTACCAAGTGACTTTGCTTATTTAAGCCATCTCACTTTTTTCAGATAGTTACAAACGCGTATTTCGTGAATATATAAGAAAGCTTATAAAAGAAAATAAATAAATTTAAACAAATTCATTTGACCTTTAGGTGGTTCCTGTTTAAATGAGAGAATATGTTTCTGAAATAAAACTGTCATAGCATGTTCATGTGTAATACTATAAATTTAGGGGTAGTTTGTATTCCATCACTTCAGAAAGGGTGAAGCATGAGTCGTTTTTATCTTTCCATAGCGGCCACGGTTGCTATCATAATGTCCACAGCGGGGATGACAGAAAGTTTTGCACAGACAAAAATCAGCTTTTGGCATTCTATGAGTGGTGAATTAGGAAAGCAAACTGAAAGTCTCATTAACGATTTTAATGCAAGTCAATCTGAGTATAAAGTTGTTTCTTCATTTCGCGGTGAATATGAAGAGGGATTGATTTCACTCATTGCAGCATTTCGTGGAAAAAAACAGCCAGTACTTGCTCAAATTTATGACGTTGGTACTGGAACTATGATGGCTGCAAAAGGCGCAATCTACCCATTTTATCAACTTATGGCTGATACAAAACAAGAATTTGATCCTACAGATTATTTCCCTGCTATTAGTGGTTATTACTCCGATGAACAGGGACGTATCGTCTCCATGCCATTTAATATTTCAACACCCATCCTTTATTATAACAAAGATATCTTTAAAAAAGCAGGGCTTGATCCAGAACAGCCTCCTAGAACGTGGCAAGATATAGAAAACTTTTCCAAGAAGATTCTTGAGACTAAAGCGGCAACTTGTGGTTTTACAATGGCTTATGCCGCTCAATGGATTGGTATAGAAAATTTTTCAGCGTTGCATAATGTTCCTTTTGGAACGAAGGAAAATGGCTTTAAAGGACTTGATTCAGAACTTACATTTAATGGACCTTTACAAGTGCGTATGTGGACTGACCTGAAAAAGTGGTCTGATCAAGGTATTTTCCGTTATGGTGGTCCAGCAGGTGCATTAGATTCAACACCAATGTTTATGGCACAAAATTGTGCAATTTTTATGCAATCTTCAGGATCACATGCTGGAATTGTTTCTGAAGCTCAGTTTAATGTGGGGGTTGGTATGCTACCGTACTATAAGGATACAGAAGGAGCACCACAAAATTCAGTTATTGGGGGAGCTTCTATTTGGGCGTTTAAGGGCCATACTCCAAAGGAATATGCAGGGGCAGCCGCTTTTCTTAAATTTCTTTCAAAAACAGAAAATCAAGCAAAATGGCATCAGGAAACAGGTTATCTTCCAACTACAAAAGCAACTTATGAATTGAGCAAAAAACAACATTTCTATGAAAAAACGCCAGGTGCGGATATAGCTATAAAACAGATTAATCTTAATCCACCAACAGTTAACTCAAAAGGGATAAGATTTGGTAATTTACCACAAATTCGTGCCATTCTTGATCAAGAGTTGGAAGCTGTTCTTAGTGGTTCAAAAACGCCGAAAGATGGTTTAGATGAGACCGTTGAGCGTGGAAATAAACTCTTGCGTGAATTTGAAAGATCTAATCATTAATTTCGTTTTATTGGTAAACATTAAAGACTCAACAAAAACGGTTGAGTCCTTTTTGTTTATCTTTTTAAAGTCTCTACATTTAAAGAGCCCTACGAATGCAAGAAAAACATGCATATTTTAAAAATAGTCTACTTTCTTACGGACTGCTTTTTCCTCAGCTTCTTGTGACTTTTTTGTTTTTCTTTTGGCCTGCTGCTCAAGCAATAAAATCATCTTTTGAGCGTGAAGACCCTTTTGGCTTTACAACAACCTTTATTGGTTTTGAGAATTATCTAACTGTTCTTTCTGATTCTACTTATCGGCAATCGCTTCTTACAACCGCAGTATTTTCCATCTCAGTTACTGTCGCTTCAATGACAATATCACTTCTCTTAGCTATCTGTGTTGATCGTGTCATCCGTGCAAAAAAGGCTTATACAATGCTTTTGCTCTGGCCCTATGCTGTTGCTCCAGTATTGGCAGGTATATTGTGGCTGTTTATCTTTCATCCCACCATCGGAATTATCCCTTTTCTTCTCGAGAAAATAGGGGTGCTATGGAATTATCGTATTAATGGTACTCAAGCAATGATTCTTATTGTCATTGCGGCTACTTGGAAACAAATTTCTTACAATTTTCTCTTTTTTCTTACAGGTCTTCAGTCTGTTCCGCGTTCTCAAATAGAAGCAGCCGCCATTGATGGTGCTGGTCCCTTTAAACGATTTTGGACAGTGGTTTTCCCGCAAATTTCACCAACGACGTTTTTCCTTCTCATTGTCAATGTCAATTATGTTATGTTTGATACTTTTGGTATTATTGATAATACAACTTCTGGAGGTCCAGCGCGTACAACGAGCATCCTCGTCTATAAAGTATATGACGATGGCTTTAGAAATCAAATAATCGGTGCATCAGCAGCACAATCAACAATATTGATGTTGATGGTTATTGTCTTAACGTTTATCCAGTTTCGCTGGATTGAGCGCCGTGTACAATATTAGGAAACAAATTATGGTTGAAAATCGCCCTGTTTTGAAATTTCTAACCCATATTACTCTCATTGTTGGTATTATCATTATTTGCTTTCCAGTTTATGTTGCTATCATTGCATCAACTCATAGTTCAGCAGCATTTAACTCAGGAACACTTCCTCTTTTGCCCGGGAAATATGCTCTGGAAAATTATAAAACAATCTTTGGTGATGGCCTTGCACAGCTGGGTTTGCCTAACCTTTGGCCACTCTTAATGAATTCATTCATTATGGCTCTTGGGATTAGTATTGGAAAAATTATTATTTCACTTTTGTCTGCTTATGCAATTATTTACATGCGCTTTCCCTTCCGAAAAACTGCTTTTGTTCTTATTTTTATTACATTGATGCTCCCTGTCGAAGTTCGTATTCTTCCAACCTATGAGATTGTTGCAAAATTGGGGATGGTCAACACCTATAGTGGGATGATTATTCCACTTATTGCATCTGCAACCGCTACATTTTTATTTCGCCAGTTTTTTTTGACTGTTCCAGATGAACTCTTAGAGGCGGCACGTGTTGATGGTGCAGGTCCAGTTAAATTTTTTAAGGATATTCTTCTTCCTCTTAGTAAAAGCAATATCGCTGCTTTATTTATCATTATGTTCATTTATGGATGGATACAATATCTCTGGCCTCTTATCATCACAACGGATCAAAATCATCAAACGATCCTTATTATTTTAAAACAGCTTATTGTCGAATCACTTCAACATGATCCTCAATGGAATATACTCATGGCAGTATCGGTTGTTGCCATGGTTCCCCCTGTTCTTGTTGTTATCTTCATGCAGCGGCTTTTTATCAAAGGCCTTATTGAAACGGAGAAGTAATTGTGGCCATAATCCAGTTATCAAATATAAAAAAACAGTATGACAACGGCATTCTGGTCATTGATGATTTAAACTTAACTGTTGCCGATAAAGAACTTCTTGTTCTTGTCGGTCCTTCAGGGTGCGGAAAATCGACCTTATTACGTATTATAGCAGGACTTGAACAAGTTACTTCAGGTGAATTATGCATTGATAACGAATGTATCAATGATCGTGAACCAGCTGATCGTGATATCGCTATGGTTTTTCAAAATTATGCCCTTTATCCCCATATGACAGTTCGTGGAAACTTAGAATATGGTCTTAAAAATCGTAAAACTCCTAAAGAAGAAATTAAAAAACGTATCGCACATGCTGCAAAGCTTTTGGAGATAGAACCATTTCTTGATCGTAAACCACGACAATTATCAGGAGGACAACGTCAGCGTGTTGCAATGGGGCGTGTGATTGTACGTCAACCCCGTGTTTTTCTCTTTGATGAACCTCTTTCAAATCTTGATGCAAAATTACGGGCGCAAATGTGTATTGAAATAAAAACACTACAGCGTTCATTAGGAACAACGAGCCTCTATGTTACCCATGATCAACTAGAAGCTATGACATTAGCTGATAGAATAGTCGTTTTGAATAAAGGAGCTATCGAGCAAATTGGAACACCAATGGAAATTTACGATACTCCAGCAACAACATTTGTTGCTGATTTTATTGGTTCTCCTCCTATGAATTTTCTTGATCGCCATGTCTTAGAACAACATTTAGGGCATTCATTTTCTTATGGCGAAGAAACTGATCTTTTAGCATTCAGACCTGAAATAATCTTATTGGGCGAACATCCAGATAAAGGCCCTGTCTTTCACACAAAAATTGAGCTTATCAAGCTTATTGGAACAGGTTGCCATGTTTTAACGCGTTGGAATGGTATCATCTTTACGATTGAAATAAAAGAACGCTTGACACAAGACTATGGTCAAAAACTAAGTTTCACAGTTGCTCATCAGAGTTTTCATACTTTTAATAAAAATACAGGAAAGCGCACAAATAATAAGTAAGCATTACTTGATGTGATACGACTCTCTTTTATGCTGCGTCACGATAATGTTGTGTTTTGACTTTCTCGATTACATTTACAAACTTAGGTTGTAACCGATGGGATTAAAAACAAAATTTTAACAGTTTTGGTAATGATCCATTGTCCCATGGCGCTGAGAACGTCAAAACATTTATATGAAGAAATTTTGCATTTTCACGGTCTGTAAGAAGAATATCACTTTCATTATAAAAAAATATCAATATAAAATAAATCTTTATTAACCATATTTTTACTCATTTATAATTTTATTATAAAAAACAATATATTATCATATGTTTTTTGATATAATGATTTATTTATCTTTAAAAAGCAAATGAGAGGAATAGAGAAAAAAATGAGTCACAGATAAGGGAGGATACGCCCCATATCTTAGCTTCGACCCCTAACATAAGAAGTCTATTTGATCCACAAAATACGACGTTGTTTTAAATAGTCTGTACAAGAATAGGCGCGTTCTATTTTACCGCTGGCCATATGATCTAAAATGGTTTCAGAGCTCCTATAAGAAGCATTTGTTTTTTCTATCAATCACATAAATTAGAGAGAAACCTAAGCGCGCTTTATTTTTTCTCATGTAAATCACTATGCAATTCTCAGCGAGGGTATCTGATAAGTTGCAAAAAAATCACTGAGAGATAGAAGGCGTGCTTGTTTTAGAATTTTCATTACTTTTAACGATAAAAGCAGATGAAACACATCTGTAACATCTCATCGATCTTTTCTATATTCTTGAGTTAAAAATTGCCTATAGATCATCCTCAAACAGATCTTTATGAATATAACATAAGGGATCGATGCAAGCACCTATAAGAATAAGCAGAGACCAAGACAGTTATATTATTGTTTTAAAAAGCATTTTATAAAAGCTGGTATATTTTTTTCAATATATTGCCAGTCTATTAATGGTTTTATGATATTACTTTCTTATAAAGCGCGTGCTTTTTTGTTGCTTATAAATCAACCTAAACTTTATACAGCAGTATGTTTGAGACAAATATGAAGACGGTTCAGTGCTGTATTCAGTTTTGTATGCCAGAGTAGAATAAGCTTATCTGCTTGTGTAATTTTTTAAATGAGGAGACAGCTTAATTTAGGGGGAAATATGAAAGCATCAAGATAAAAAATAGATTCTGTCTTTAGCATCATCTTTTAATTTAGTATTGCAATTTTCAAAAACATCTGAGCCAGTGTCTCTTACATAATGGCGATTAAGCATTGCCGAACACATTTTTTTACGTTCTTTGAATAGAATTGCATCTCTCATACAAAACAGAATACCTAAACAGAAGGCTATTGGGTTGCCAATTTACGCACTTTTTTTAAAAAATATCTTGCAAGGTTGTTCCAACTATTTGTTCACGCAGTCGTTTATAAGTAGTATAACATAAAATCCATTGTGTATCGCCATCTTTATGCTTATAAAAATGCAAGCTGGGGCCATCATCATACTCTCTTTCAGTCCCCAACATTGCAACAATTATTGTGTTGAGACTCTTCATAAGAGGCATTTTTTCTTCAAGTGGTTTGTATTCATACACTAATTCTACTTGCATGTTATAAATGAAGTTGGATAGATAAAAATACTTTAAGAAAAAGACACCAAATTCTTCTTATGAAGCGTTTCAAGTGTCGAGAGTTATTGTAAAAGAAGCATTGAAAAATAGAATGCTATTGCTGACAGTTTGGGCACCATGAGGCAATAAATCCACTTACTTTATCTATCTTAGAATCTATAGAGTATAAATTTCTCTGTAAAAGTAACTTTATTTCATATCAATGTTATCAATTATAGCTGTTGGAGCATCATTAGTAACATAATCATAGACCTACGATTTTATGAACTCTTTTTTATCTCTTTTATAGAAGATTTTAATGTTTTGTGATAGCGTCAATGATGGTATTCACATTATGTTCCATCATATCGAGATAAGTTGCAGCAGGGCCATTTTTGTTTGACAATGCATCAGAATAAAGTGTTCCACCAATTGTTAAACCTGTTTCTTTTGCAATCTGTTTTATGAGACGGGGATTAGAGATATTTTCAACGAATAGGGCAGTTGCTTTATTCGCTTTAATTTGTTTTATAAGTTTAGCAACATCGGCTGCGGTTGCTTCAGTTTCTGTTGAAGCACTTTGAGGGGCAAGGATAGTAAAACCATATTCCTTGGCAAAATAGCCAAAGGCATCATGAGATGTGATAATGATACGTTTATCTTTAGGAATGGTAGCAATTTTTGTTTTCAGGGTATCTTGTGCTATTTTAAGTTTTTGGATGTAGGTTTCGGCATTTTTTTTGTAGCTGGTGCAGGATTGTGGATCGATTTTACAAAAAGCAGCAGCGATATTTTTCACATAAATTTTGGCATTGGGAATTGTTTGCCAAGCGTGTGGATCAATAACGCTATGGTGGTGATGGGCATTATGTTCTTGATTTTTCATTTTGAGAGAGGGAATGTTAGCGCTAACTTCGACAAGAAGTGCTTTTGTACCGCTTGCTGTAATGAGGCGATCAATGAATCCTTCTAAATGAAGCCCGTTGATGAAAATAATTTGAGCATTTCTAAGCGCTTGAGCATCATGGGGGGTAGGTTCATAAGTGTGGGTATTCGCATTTGGACCTACAAAAGTAGTCATAGAGATATGGTGGTCTCCTACATTTTTTACGAGATCTGCGAGAATAGAAAAGCTCGCAACAACTTTGATTTTATTGTATGCAGAAGCAGAAAATGGAGAAAGGGCAAGCAATAAGGCTCCAAGAAGAACAAATTTTTGAGCAAACTTAGGCACATTTTTTTCCTTAAAGTGAGGAGGTATAAAAGAGGTGGGGAAACCATGTTACAATAAAGCCACGTGGACTTATCAAACAGGAAACGAGATAAATAAATCCTGCGGCAATGATGATAGCAGGGCCGGAGGGAAGTGAAAGATGAAAAGAAAGCAGGAGACCACATACGCTAGAAATGATTCCAAAAAGAGTGGAAAGCGCGCAAATAGGGACTAGCCGTGAAAACCAAAAACGGGCTGTAATGGCTGGAATCATCATAATACCAACGGAAAGTAATGTTCCTAGTGATTGAAAGCCTCCAACCAGATTCAACACCACAAGTCCAAGCAATGAAATATGAATATATTTACTCAATGGAGAGAGTGATTTAAAAAAGAGGGGGTCAAAGCTTTCTAAAACGAGTGCACGCCAAAAAATACAAAGGCTGCATAGTGTAATCAGCATTATAGTAGCGATTAACCAAAGGGCTTGTGCATCAAGTGCAAGAACCGATCCGAATAAGAGATGAAGCAGCTCAATTGTTGAGTCTTTCAGTGAGATAATAATAACACCTGCCGCGAGTGCAATAAGATAAAAGACGGTCATGGATGCATCTTCTTTCTGAAAGCTGTTTCGTGAAATCAAAATGGTTGCTAAAGCAACAATAAGACCAGCGAAGATGCCACCAAGTGTCATAGATATGAGGGAAAAACCACAAATCAGAAAAGCAGTTGCAACACCAGGAAGAATGGCATGAGAAATAGCATCTCCTGTCAAGCTCATTCCACGGAGCATCAAAAACACACCAACAGGACAAGCGCTAATAGACAGAAAAATAGAACCGATAAGGGCGTTTTGCATAAATTGGAAATCAACAAAGGGGGCAAGAAAAAATGCATACACGTCTTATACCTAAGTAAGAAAGAGAGGATCATTGATGGGAAGATTTTGTTTTTGTGCGCTAATAGGGAAAGAATTGGATGTGAGAGGTGGCATAACGTGATGAATGGTGTTGTTTAAAAACTGTGTTGTTTCTCCATAAAAGGCGTTTTGTTGATCAATTTGAATCATTTGGGGGAAAAATTCTTGCACGATGAGAGGATTATGGAGTGCTGTGAGAATTGTGCGTCCTTGCTGTTGCCAGTATGTGATCAGTGCAAGAAGGTCTTTTTGGGTATTATGATCTACACCATTGAAAGGTTCATCAAGTAAAATAATATTGGCATCTTGTATAATGATACGTGCAAAAAGAGCGCGTTGCAATTGCCCGCCTGATAATGTTTCAAGCGAACGGGGTGCGAGTTCTGTAAGCCCAACCATTTTAAGAGCATTTTGAATCTTAGAATCATAAGGGCGCTGATTCTTCCATAATCCACAAAAAGACCACAATCCTGTTTTTACAAGCGTTTTCACATCAATTGGAAATGTTTGATCTATATTACATTGCTGAGCAAGATAAGCAATGCGGCTTTTTTTTGGTTTTGTAATTTTTCCTTTAAGAGGTTTAATCAATCCGGCGATAGCTTTTAGCAGTGTCGATTTTCCAGCGCCATTATCACCTGTTATTGCAACCAATGAACCAGCTTTTAATTTTGCTGAAAAGTTCTTTATTGCTATTCTATTCCTATAGCCTAAAGTTGTCTTATTGAAGTGCAGATCCATATTTTTTACCATCGTTGCTTATTATTTTGGAAACTATGTAATAATATAACGTTTGTCAACAAAATGTTATATTATTACATAGTTTTGAGTACTGAAAATTTTAGTGGGAAGATCGTGGAAAATTAAAAATAATAATTGAATTCACCTTGACGAAAGAGAGAGAGTATATACTATATATAGTATCAAAATGATTGGTGATTCTAAATAAGCACAAGAGAGGGTGTTAGTGTGTTTCGTTTGGTATCTAAGTTATTTCCATTATTGTAAAGAGTTTATTGGCCAAAGGTATAGCAGTATTTTTACTGAAGGGTCTCTTTTGGAAGGATTTCCTTTCGTTTTTGTAATTGATTTTTGCCGTAAAAGAGCAAACAGAGCTCTTGAAAAACGGTAGTTTAGAACATTAGTTTTTTAGACAGCAGGAGGGAATTGTAATGCAAGCAAAAGATTGTTTTATAACTAGGGGGCTTTGCCATTTAAGTTGTAGAATAATCGCTTATTCTCATCATAGTTTTTGAAGTTATTTGATGAGGAATTCTGTTATGTTCAGGAAGCTGTGTATTATTTGAAAATAATCACATGTTTTGCGTACAATTTCTGTTTTTTGTTATTCTTGAGTACCTATAAAATTATTAGATTGACCTTTCAGGGTTGATTGTTTGGAATTGTGAAAGTTGAAGAAAATGTCGATCACTATTTATAGCAAACCATCTTGTGTCCAATGTGATGCTACACGCCGCGCTTTTGATGCAAAAGGCATTCATTATCGTGTTGTTGATATTTCCTGTGATGAACAAGCATACAGTTTTGTTCAATCTCTGGGGTATCGTCAGGTTCCTGTCGTTGTTTGTGGTGAAAATCATTGGTCTGGTTTTAGACCAGATATGATTAGTGGTCTTTGTGCTTAATGGGGCTTATTGTTTATTATTCGAGTGCAACGGGTAATACAGAACATTTTGTCTCGCAGCTTGGTCAACGACTCTTCAAAATTGATAAAAGAAAGCCTTCTGCATTGGTTGGTGAACCTTATGTATTGGTTGTTCCTACATATGCAGATGGTGAAGGAAGAGGGGCCGTGCCGAAAGCCGTTGTCCAGTTTCTTAATGAAGCTGAGAACCGAAAATTAATTTGTGGTGTTATTGGCGGTGGGAATCGTAATTTTGGTCGCTATTATAATTTAGCAAGTAAAATTATTGCTGAAAAATGTTGTGTACCTTGCCTTTATCGTTTTGAGCTGCGTGGAACTGATGAAGACGTTATTTATGTAAAAAAGGGATTGGAAAGATTTTGGAAACAATTAGCATAGGACAATCGCAGAAATCGGATCAGATTACTGATTATCATGCGTTGAATGCAATGCTTAATCTTTATGATGAAAATGGTCATATTCAATTTGATATGGATCGGCTTGCTGCGCGGCAATATTTTCTTCAGCATGTTAATCAAAATACAGTTTTTTTTCATAACCTGAAGGAAAAAATAGATTACTTAATAGAAGAAGGTTATTATGAAAAAGCTTTATTTGAGCTTTATGATTTTTCTTTTATTAAAAAGCTTTTTAAACGTGCTTATGCATTTAAGTTTCGTTTTCCTACCTTTTTAGGCGCATTTAAGTATTATACCAGCTATACACTGAAGACTTTTGATGGGAAACGTTATCTTGAACGTTATGAAGATCGCGTCTGTCTTGTAGCTTTATATTTGGCACAAGGGAATAAAGCTCTTGCTGAAAGTTTTGTGGATGAAATTATTACAGGACGTTTTCAACCGGCAACACCGACATTTTTAAATGCTGGGAAAAAACAACGAGGTGAATTGGTTTCGTGTTTTTTGCTACGTGTTGAAGATAATATGGAATCGATAGGTCGTTCGGTTAATTCGGCTTTGCAGCTTTCAAAACGTGGTGGAGGTGTAGCGCTTTGTTTAACGAATTTGCGGGAAGCTGGGGCACCAATTAAGCAAATAGAAAATCAGTCCTCAGGTGTTTTACCGGTGATGAAACTCTTGGAAGATTCTTTTTCTTACGCCAATCAGCTTGGGGCACGACAGGGGGCTGGAGCTGTTTATTTGCATGCTCATCATTTAGATATTATGAAGTTTTTGGATACAAAGCGTGAAAATGCTGATGAAAAAGTTAGAATCAAAACGCTTTCGCTTGGTGTCGTTATTCCTGATATTACTTTTGAGCTTGCACGGAATAATGAGGATATGTATCTCTTCTCATCGTATGACATCGAGCGTGTGACAGGTAAGCCCTTTAGCGATATTTCTTTAACGGAGCATTATCGTTCTTTTGTTGATAATGCAAAGATTCGTAAAAAGAAAATAAGTGCACGCGTTTTTTTCCAGACATTAGCGGAAATTCAATTCGAGTCGGGTTATCCCTATATTTTATTTGAGGATACTGCTAATCGATCGAATCCGATAGCTGGGCGCATAAGTATGAGCAATTTATGTTCAGAAATTTTGCAGGTGAGTGAGGCGAGTGAACTGGAGACAGATTTAACTTATCGCACGATTGGAAGTGATATATCCTGTAATCTTGGATCCATGAATATTGCCAAAGCAATGGAAAGTCCTGATTTTGGACAGACCGTGGAATCTGCTGTTCGTGCTCTGACTGCTGTTTCGGATATGAGCAATATTGCTTGTGTGCCTTCCATTGCGAAAGGCAATGCTGAAAGTCATGCGATTGGTTTGGGACAAATGAATTTGCATGGGTTTCTAGCGCGTGAGCAGATCTATTATGGGTCTCCAGAAGCGATTGATTTTACCAATATCTATTTTTATATTGTGACATATCACGCCATACGGGCTTCCAATTTAATTGCGCACGAACGTCAAGAAATGTTTGCAGGGTTTGAAAAATCAGCTTATGCAGATGGACGTTTTTTTGAAAAATATATTGAAAAAGAATGGAAACCGCAATTTCCACTTGTGCAAGAGCTTTTTGCACGGAATAATATTGTTATTCCAGATCAAAAGGATTGGCAGGAACTCAAAAAATTAGTTATTGAGTATGGGCTTTATAACCGCAATTTGCAGGCAGTTCCACCTACGGGATCTATTTCCTATATTAATCATGCCACTTCTTCCATTCATCCAATTGCTTCAAAAATTGAAATTCGCAAAGAGGGAAAAATTGGGCGCGTTTATTATCCTGCTCCTTATATGGATAATACGAATTTGAATTTTTACCAAGATGCTTATGAGATTGGTCCTGAAAAAATTATAGATACCTATGCTGCTGCAACACAGCATGTTGATCAAGGTCTTTCATTAACATTATTTTTTCCTGATACAGCGACGACACGTGATATTAACCGCGCACAAATTTATGCTTGGAAAAAGGGTATCAAGAGTATTTACTATGTACGATTACGGCAAGTAGCATTAAGTGGAACAGAAGTTGATGGCTGTGTTTCGTGCAGTTTATAGGAGATCATCATATGACAAAGATTACAACCAAAAATCCTGTTGTGTGCGCTGTTAATTGGAATAGATTACATGATGAGAAAGATCTTGAAGTATGGAACCGCTTAACTGGGAATTTTTGGTTACCTGAGAAGGTTCCACTTTCCAATGACATTCCTTCATGGTCAAGCTTAACGGATGAAGAACGCAAGCTAACGATTCGTGTTTTTACAGGACTAACGCTTCTCGATACAATTCAAAACACTGTAGGAGCCATTTCGCTTCTGGCTGATGCGATAACAGAGCATGAGGAGGCAGTTTTGACGAATATTGCTTTTATGGAAGCTGTTCATGCACGTTCTTATTCCTCTATTTTTTCAACCCTTTGTTCGACGGTAGAAGTTGATGATGCGTTTAGATGGTCAGAAGAAAATATTCATTTGCAGAAAAAGGCTAGATTAGTACTTGAGCGTTATGAAGCAAATGATCCACTTAAGAAAAAAATTGCTTCGACTTTGCTGGAAAGCTTTTTATTTTATTCTGGTTTTTATTTGCCTATGTATTGGGCCAGTCGCGCTAAGTTGACCAATACAGCAGACCTCATTCGACTAATCATTCGTGATGAAGCAGTCCATGGTTATTATATAGGTTATAAATTCCAGTTGGGCTTTGCAAAGCTTGATGAAGCCAAAAGACAAGAAATTAAAGATTTTGCTTTTAACCTGCTCTTTGATCTTTATAACATCGAGTGCAAATATACTGAAGATCTTTATGATGCGCTTGGATTGACAGAAGATGTTAAAATTTTTCTTCATTATAATGCTAACAAGGCTTTAATGAATTTAGGTTTTGAAGCTCTTTTCCCCCCTGAGGTTTGTCGTGTTAATCCCGCTATTTTGGCAGCTTTATCACCAAACTCTGACGAAAATCATGACTTTTTTTCAGGAGCAGGTTCTTCTTATGTCATTGGCAAGGCTGTTGCTACTACGGATGATGATTGGGAATTTTAATGTTTGCATGCAAATAGAAGTGCGCGGGGTATTCCACTTAGATCTTTGCGCACTTCTAAACATTGAAAACCATTTTTTTCAAACAAATTGCAGGCTTCATTTTCTTGAGAGAAACCAATTTCAACAGCGACATAGCCGTTTTCTTTTAAGTAATTGGCTGCTTCATGGGCGAGTTTTCGATAAAAATCAAGTCCATCTTCCCCTCCTATCAGAGCGCGCAATGGGTCATGTAAGCGCACTTCTTTTGCAAGTTTTTTGATATCTTTTGCGGGAATATAAGGTGGATTGGAAACAATAAAATCAAAGCGATCTGTGACAGAATCAAACCAGTCGCTAAGAAGAGGTGTGAAGCGGTGTGCTACTTCAGCATTTTTTGCATTTTTTTTCGCTGTTTTAAGGGCATCTTCAGAAATATCGACTGCCACCGCATAGGATTGGGGAATTTGTTTAAGGAGTGCAATAGCAATGGCGCCACTTCCTGTTCCCATATCAAGGAATGTTGTTCTTCTCGAATTTTCGACCTGTTTTTGGAGAAAAGGGAGAACAAGATCTATCAGCGTTTCTGTATCAGGACGAGGTTCTAACGTCTCTTGAGACAATGTAAAAGATATACCATAAAATTCTCGTGCTCCTATAATACGGTAAACGGGTTCGCCTGCAATACGCCGTTGTAAAGCCTGTTCTATTTGTATAATATGCTCAGAAGATAGATGCATATCTGGTTTAGAAATTCTTTCAGCAGCATTTATTCCTGTTATCCATTCAACGAGTATTTTCGCATCGAGATCGGCTTCAGCAATCCCTTTCGTGCGCAATTTTTCTTGCATTTGTTGGATAACATTCTTGAAAGAATATTTGCTCAATTATTATCCATTTCCATTAGCAGTGTTGTTTGATGATCTGAGATGAGTGCATGAAGAAGCTCATCAAGATCTCCCTCTAGAATGCGATCAAGCTTATACAAGGTTAAATTAATACGGTGATCCGTGACACGTCCTTGTGGAAAATTATAGGTACGAATACGTTCTGAGCGATCACCAGAACCAACTTGGCTTTTACGAGAAGCTGAACGTTCACTTTCCGCTTTTTGTCGTTCGATATCGAATAAGCGTGCCCGTAAAATTTGAAGGGCTCGTGCTCGGTTCTGATGTTGTGATTTTTCTGCTTGTACGACCATAATTCCTGTTGGAATATGCGTGATACGAACAGCTGAATCCGTTGTATTAACATGCTGTCCTCCTGCTCCGGATGCACGCATTGTGTCGATACGAATATCTTCAGGACGAATATCAATATCAATATCTTCAGCTTCTGGAAGCACAGCAACGGTAGCAGCAGATGTATGGATACGCCCACCTGTCTCTGTTTCAGGGATGCGTTGCACACGATGAACCCCCGATTCATATTTCAATTTAGAAAAGACACCTTTTCCTGAAATGGTAGCAATAATCTCTTTATATCCGCCAACTTCCCCCTCACTAAGTGAAATAACTTCTACTTTCCAATGGTGAGCATGGGCATAACGTTCATACATGCGGAAAAGATCACCGGAAAAAAGTGCTGCTTCTGAGCCACCCGTTCCTGCTCGAATTTCAACAATAGCGTTTTTTTCATCAGCAACATCTTTAGGCAATAACAGAATTTGGAGTTCTTTTTCAAATTGCTCCACTTTTTTATATAACGATGGTAGCTCTTCTTGAGCAAGATTACGCATCTCTATATCTGTTTGTTTATCGTTGATAATCGTTTCTAATTCTGTAATCTCTTCGTAAAGAGCATTTAATGCGCGTATAGAGGTAATAACGGGTTGTAGTTCTGCATATTCAGAAGCTAATTTGACATATGTTTCAGCATTTGGATTCGTCGTCATTTGGCTTTCAATTATTTCAAAGCGTTTTTCAAGCTGTCTCATACGATCTTGTGGCAAAGAAACCATGATAATATTGGCCTAATTTTTCATAATACAATTTTTATAATATTTTGTTGCAATGATTTTTTGTTATAATATTGGCAATGAATTACCGTATAGCATCATACAAAGAGGGGTAATAAAGCAATTCTTTTTTTTGCCAATGAAAACTATTATATTTTAAAGGTAAATTTTTATAAAATTTGATTTGCCTGAGGTATTTTATCTAATGATATATGATTACTTTTTTAAGAGTTTTTTTTTCCGTAAAGTTCAAGGCGGTGATGAATAATATCATAGCCAAGGGATTTTGCAATTTCCTCTTGCAGCTTTTCAATAACATCAGAATGAAACTCGATAACTTGTCCTGTTTCTATATCAATGAGATGATCATGATGTTGCCCATCTGCTTGCTCAAAACGAGATGGACCACCACTAAAGCTATGGCGATGAATTGTTCCATTTCCTTCTAATATTTTCATGGTTCGATAAACAGTTGAGAGTGAAATATTCGAATCTATTTTGTTTGCACGCTGAAAAATTTCAAATGCATTAGGATGATCATTTGTATCAGTCAAAATATCAAGAATAACTCGTCGTTGACGTGTTACTCTTAAACCAGCTGTGCGCAATTCTTGCTCATAATTTCGCTTTTTATTCATTTGCATAATTTGCTTTTCAAACAAAGGCTCCATGACAGTGTTTGTATTTTTTTTCTGAACCGCAAGGACAACGCTCATTACGTCCAACTTTTCCCCATGTGGTTATATCGTTAGGGTCACGATCTTGTGGATTAACAAATCTATTTTCTTGTGATCGTGCCCATAAGGTGGGAGCATTTTCTTGACTTTGATCATTAAAGACAGAAGAAACAGCATCAGTTTGCTCAGGCATGGTCGGTTCTGTGGGGTGTTGAATGATTTCAAAGCGCATAAGCTTAGAAGTGACAATTCGGCGCAAATTTCTCAACATACTTTGAAAGAGTTCAAATGATTCTGTCTTATATTCATTGAGCGGATCCCGCTGCGCATAACCACGAAACCCAACAACAGAACGCAAATGGTCTAAACTCACCAGATGTTCACGCCATAACGTGTCAATAGTTTCGAGCAATACTGCTTTGTGAAAATAAGCCATAACTTCTGGAGAATATCGTTCAGTACGCTCATTTGCAAGTTTTGTAACAGCATCTGATACACGCTCTAGAATTTGCTCCTCGGCAATTCCATCTTCTTTTGCCCATTCTTCCACTGGAAGCTCAAGATTAAAGAGTTGTTGAAGCTCTTCTTCGAGAGTTTTTGCATCCCATTTTTCAGAATATGTCCCTGATGGAATATAGGACTCTACGAGATCCTCTACGACTTCATTGCGCATTTCAAGGATCATTTCTGATAAATCATCTGCGTTCATGACCTCCATACGCTGTTCAAAAATAACCTTGCGTTGATCATTCATGACATCATCATATTTTAGCAGATTTTTACGAATTTCAAAGTTTCGTGCTTCGACCTTTTTTTGCGCTTTTTCAAGGGCTTTATTAATCCATGGATGGATAATAGCTTCATTTTCTTTCAATCCAAGTTTTTGCAGCATACTATCCATACGGTTAGAGCCAAAGATACGCATAAGATCATCTTGAAGAGAGAGAAAGAATTTTGAGCGACCAGGATCGCCTTGGCGACCAGAACGTCCACGAAGCTGGTTATCAATACGACGGCTTTCATGACGTTCAGTAGCGATAACGTAAAGCCCTCCAGCTGCTAAAGCTTTTTCTTTAAGCTTCTGAACATCTTTTTTTATTTCTTCAATTTTAGCTGTCCGCTCTGGACCTTCGGGGATATCCTGTAACTCTTGTCGGATGCGCATTTCAACATTACCACCAAGCTGTATATCCGTACCGCGTCCTGCCATGTTGGTTGCAATGGTGAGAGCTCTAGGAACTCCTGCTTGCGCAATGATATATGCTTCTTGTTCGTGATAGCGAGCATTTAAGACTCTAAAATCGGTAATGCCTTCTTTTCGCAAACGCTCTGCCAATTGTTCTGACTTTTCAATAGAGGTTGTTCCAACAAGAATAGGCTGTTCTTTTTCGTGTGCTTGACGGATATCACGCACAATTGCCCGATATTTCTCTTCTGCTGTTCGATAAATCTCATCATCTTCATCAATACGTTGTATTGGCAAATTTGTAGGGACTTCGACAACGTCAAGACCATAAATATTTCTGAATTCTTCGGCTTCTGTTGTTGCAGTTCCAGTCATGCCAGATAATTTTCTATACATACGGAAGTAATTTTGGAAAGTGATGGAAGCAAGTGTCTGGTTTTCTGGTTGAATAGCAACATGCTCTTTAGCTTCTAACGCTTGATGAAGTCCTTCAGAATAACGCCGCCCAGGCATCATTCGCCCTGTAAATTCGTCAATAATAACGATTTCATCATTGCGAACAATGTAATCTTTATCACGAGCAAACAGTTTATGAGCTTTTAGAGCATTATTGACATGATGAACGATAGCGACATTTTCTATGTCATAAAGACTCTCACCTTTAAGATGCCCAGCTTGTTCGAGCATTTTTTCAATTTTTTCAGTACCAACTTCGGTAAAGGTCGTTGTTTTTTGTTTTTCGTCTATTTCATAGTCTTCTGGAGTTAAGGCAGGAATAAATGTATCAATAAGGTTATAGAAGTCAGTACGATCTTCTAGAGGACCAGAAATAATAAGGGGGGTACGGGCTTCATCAATAAGAATCGAATCAACTTCATCAACAATTGCGTAATGATGTCCACGTTGGACCATTTGACTATGATCGAAGGCCATATTATCACGCAAATAATCAAAACCTAGTTCATTATTTGTGGCATAGGTAATGTCGCATGCATAGGCCTCTCGGCGGGCATCACTATCAAGATCATGAAGAATCACTCCTGTTGTAAGCCCTAGAAAATTAAAAATTTTCCCCATTGTTTCAGCATCACGACTGGCGAGATAATCGTTTACTGTCACAACATGAACGCCTTTACCTTCCAATGCATTGAGATAAATTGGTAGAGTTGCCATTAATGTTTTACCTTCACCAGTACGCATTTCAGCTATGCCACAGTCGTGAAGGACCATTCCACCAATAAGTTGCACGTCAAAAGGACGCATGTCATAAACACGTTTTGCGGCTTCACGAACAGTCGCGAAAGCTTCTGGTAAGAGCAAATCAACACTTTCACCTTCACTAAGACGTTTACGAAAGGCATCTGTTTTTTGGCAAAGCTGCTCATCACTTAATTTTACGAATTGTTCTTCCAAAGCATTAATTTGTGCAACTTTTTGGCGGAGTGCTTTGAGATGTCGCTCATGAGCTGAACCAAAAAACTTACGGGCAAAAACACCTAAACTGACCATCTCTGGCCCTTTCTTTTAATTGTTGTCAATCTTGTTGGGTAATTCATATGCTCTCCCCATACTCTACATTTCCTTCAGGTTGTCTGATATCATTGGAGACATCATGAAATGCAGATGGTACCATTATACTTGCTGGTGTGCAATTTTTCACTCTAATTGTAAAGTAGAGATAAGAGGCTAAGCGCTTTATGTCAACTTTAAGTATGCTATTTAACTGATACAATACAAAGTAATTTAAGATACAATATGTCATTTTTCTCTATTATCATGCTTTTCATCTGCATTAGATAGGATTGGAGAAACTGAGATAAAAGGATAATTTTATACTTTTTTAAAATAAATTACTAATTTATTTCTCTATGTTTAAAGATTAAAGTGTTATGTTAAAGAAAATTGGAATCTTGAACCTGCCTTCATTTTTAAGGAGTATATTTATGAAATTTAACTTTATCACGCTTTTTTTAGCATCAACTTTATTGGCAAGTACAAGTTTAGGGGTGAGGGCCCAAGAAGGTTTGAATTCATCGTCGAATGATTTAAAGACTTTGGAGAAAGCTTCTGAAAAAGCCGTTTCTCCTTCTCATATTATGGCGGTTATTGATGGGAAAAATATTACAGCAGGCCAATTGGATGATTTAGCACTTGAAATAAATCCTAATTTAGCACGTTTTCCTGATGAACAACGTCGTATGATGGTTCTAAAAGCTTATTTAGATATGCAGGCACTTGCAAAAGCAGCAAGAAACAAAGGTCTTGATAAGACAGAAGCTTACGATAAACGTATGGCAGTCATGCGTGACAATGTTCTTCAACAGCTTTATTTTAAACAGGCGATTGTTGACAAAATATCGGATACTGATTTGGAAGCTCTTTATAAGCAAGAAGTTGCTGCTTTACCTAAAGAGGATGAGGTTAAAGCGCGTCATATTTTGGTCAAAACGAGAAAAGAAGCAGAAGCTATCATTAAGCATTTAAATAAAGGCGAAAATTTTGAAGAGATTGCAAAGAAAAGTTCAACAGATGGTTCTGCTGCCGTTGGGGGTGATCTTGGTTATTTTAGCCATGGTCAAATGGTCAAGCCTTTTGAAGATGCTGCATTTGGTTTGAAAGTTGGCGAATACACTAAACAGCCTGTTGAAAGTCCTTTTGGTTGGCATATTATTAAATTAGAAGATCGTCGTGTAAAACAACCGCCTGCATTTGATGATGTTAAAGAGGTGTTGCGGACACAGCTGATAAAAAAGCGCTATCAAGAACTAATTGTTGATTTACGTAGCAAGATAGATGTGAAATACCCTGATCCTAATGTTACAAAAATCATGGAATCGCTTCATCAAAATGGGACGCTGCTTCCCGATGAAACATCTGATGAAGAAGATACGGAATAGCTAGGAAAAATAGGTGGATAGCCTCTTTAATAGATAATTTGCTAGGTTAGTTTTGTTCAAAAAGCCTAGCAGTTTTCTATGAGAGGTTATTGATCCGCAATCGTTTTATTTGTTTTTATAGAAAGCATATTGTGGTTTTGAAAATTTCTCCTTTGTCGCCTCAAAAGATCCAGGAGCTTTCTCCATTATCTGGTGTACGGATAGCAACAGCTAAAGCTGGGATTAAATATAAAGATCGTACAGATCTTCTTTTCATCATATTTGATAAGCCAGTGAGTGTGGCCGGTGTTTTTACTCGTTCAAAATGTCCATCTGCCCCTGTAGAGCATTGTCGTGCATCGCTTCCTCATGGGGTTGCGAGGGGTGTTGTTGTGAATTCTGGAAATGCAAATGCTTTTACAGGAAGCAAAGGAAAGCACACAGCCAATGCAATTATTTGTGCAGCAGCGAACGCTTTAAAGGTTAGAGAAGATGAAATTTTTATAGCTTCTACGGGCGTTATTGGTGAGCCAATGGATGCAGCGGGTATTGTCAATCTTTTACCAAGTATGACAAAGATAGCAGAAGAGGGAAATTGGTTGGAAGCTGCAAAAGCCATAATGACAACGGACACATTTCCAAAACTTGCAACGCGCACTTTTGACTGTGGGGGAGAGCGTGTTACCATTAATGGAATTGCAAAAGGCGCTGGTATGATTGCACCCGATATGGCGACAATGCTGTCATTTGTGGTTAGTGATGCTACCATTTCTTCGGATGCACTCCAATCCATGTTATCAGAGGCAGTTGAGGGTTCTTTCAATTCAATTACTGTTGATAGCGATACCTCAACTTCAGATACGCTTATGTTGTTTGCGACAGGGAAAGAACATTTTCCATGTCTTACAAGTAAATCTGATCCGCGTTATGGGGTTTTTATGAAACAATTGAGTGCACTTCTTCATGAACTTGCACTACAAGTTGTTTGTGATGGTGAAGGTGCTCGTCATTTAATTGAGGTTAATGTGGTGGGTGCTACAACAAATAATGCAGCTAAAACTATTGCTTTATCAATTGCAAATTCACCGCTCGTAAAAACGGCTATTGCCGGTGAAGATGCGAATTGGGGGCGGGTCGTTATGGCAGTTGGGAAGGCCGGTGTTGAAGTCGATCGTGATCTATTGACGATTTGGTTTGGTGAGCATCGTGTGGCTGTGAATGGCGTACGAGATCCTGAGTATTGTGAAGAGACAATAGGTACTTATATGCAAGGTAAGCACATCACGATTCGTGTTGATATCGGTTTGGGTAAGAGCACGGCGACGGTTTGGTCTTGCGATTTAACAAAAGAGTACGTTATGATCAATAGCGATTACAGAAGTTAATGGATGCACTTTATATTTAACAGTTTATTATTTTTCAGAGCAAATGGGGTATGTGAGCTCTTTTAGGAGCAGAGGGGATATGATAGAAAAGTCAGTTATCTTTATGTTCCCTATTGGGGAGTGATATGTGTATGAAAAGTTCCATTCTTCTTGTTGTTGCATGTGCACTGTTAGATCAGAATAATTGTGTTTTGCTTACACAGCGTCCTGAAGGAAAATCGCTGGCTGGTTTATGGGAGTTTCCTGGTGGCAAGGTTGAGCAAGGTGAAACTCCGGAAGCATCATTGATTCGTGAACTAGAGGAAGAGCTTGGTATTTATGTTCAACCAAATAATTTACACCCTTTAACATTTGCAAGTCATAGCTATAAAACATTTCATCTCTTAATGCCATTGTATCTTTGTGACCATTATGAGGGCGTTGCGCAAGGACGAGAAGGGCAAAATTTAGAATGGTTTTTTATTAATGATCTTGATAAATACCCTATGCCTGATGCTGATAAACCATTGGTTCAGGTATTGAAAAATCACCTTCTTTAATGTGTTAAAAGAAGGAAATATTGTTTAAATATAAATCAATATATTGAGTTATAATAATAATTTATAATTTTTTTATGTTGAATGGGGAAGTCCAGGGTCATAAAAAATTTTCTCATTTCAAATCTGTTTTATGTTAAATTAATCAAAATCATTCTTTTGCACGTTCCAAGCGGGGCGGGTCATGTGGATAAAATTATGTAAGACAGAAATAAATAAAATACGTGCTGAAAGAACACTCTTCAATAGCCAAGGGTTATCGCAACATTGAGAATTGGCAAAGTGTATAATGATGCCTTTGCGCGCTTCATAAGCATAAAAATGGTGCTAGATAATGGATTTATACTTTTCGCGATTATTATTGAGAGATTGTTTTGGATGCATCGAGAGATATTAGGAGTATTTATTTCATAAGATATCGATAATAGAAAAAATTTCAAAAAATGTTGCTTTTGATTAAGAGGGGCATATCCCTTACGTAATATAGAACGCCATTGTGTTGCATATTTACGGGGTTGTTTAAAAGAGACATCTCGCAATATTCCAAAGCCCATTTCGTGCTGGCACTCGTGAATGGTATAATGGTAAAGCCTTATAAGATAAAATCTATTGAGCGCCACTATCTTTACGCTTATGAAGGAGTAAGCTGGTTCCAATGTTAGTTATGATAGCTCTTGGCATTTGAGAGCATTCAGAAGGGATATTTTTCTTTTCGTAATCATTTTTACTTATACATCAAAATCGCTTGTGATGAACAAGCAAGCGATTTTGATTGATTCAACATAAAAACAGATTTGAAATAAGAGAATTTTACGATATTTAGAATGCTTGATGCAGAGCGAATGATGGATAGTTATCCTTATAAATCAATCTATTGTATAATAAAAACATTCAATTAACTTTTTATAGGAGGCATGTATTAAGTTTCTTGAATTGGACGGCGTTTTGCGATGGGATATTGATTTTTTTTAGCGATACGCGTAATTGTTTTTTCCAATGGCTCAATCATAACGTCCATAGAAAAACCATTTGCGTGAATAATATTTGCGTGATCGATCATAATAGCAACATGATCTTTCCAAAAAATTAAATCACCTCGTTGAAGTTTATCAGTATCTGTAAGAGGACTGCCTATAGTTTTTTGCTGCATATCGGTGTCACGTAAAACTATTTGATCAGTCATCATCATAGAGAGCTGAATGAGTCCCGAACAATCAATTCCAAAACCGCTGACACCACCCCAAAGATAAGGTGTACGGATAAAGGTTTCTGCAACTGTGACATAATCTTCATATACGCGTCCAATGGGGCTGAGATGGCTCGTAATGATTGCTGTTCCATTTTCAAGAATAGAATACATTGTGTCACGGACTTCAATTTCATCAAAAACACTGACTTTGCTTCCCATAGATAATGGGGATACTATTGGTCCACGTAAGTCAGCGTGTAAATATTTAAATGTGCGTGGTACTGAAACCACATGCGTTTGTTTTATGGTTGATGTACAAAGAACTTTTGTATCAATATAACCGACATAACCATCTTTGAGTGATTGTCCCCACGACAATGTTTCCCCTTGTTCAAAAATGAGAAGTTCTTCTCCCAATAAACATTCTGTTTGTCTTTCACTTTTTTTACTATTTTCTTTAAAAAGTCCAGCGACCGCTGTATTAACACGTCTTTTTTCACCTTGAACAAAGCGCTGAGCTGTAATTTCTGTTTCAAGACGTTGATCTGCTAGATCATCTCTGAATGCATGAAGTCTTGGGTCTTTAGAGATCATCTTTTTGCTGTCCATTTTGTTACTCCTTACCTTTAAACAAACTCATGAAAACTGTATTGGTAAGGTTTTTATCCTCAAACAAAACTAAGAACACAGTGTAAGACCAATTATTCTTTAAGCTGCAAAATTGTCCATTTTTGTGGATATTTGTGTCAAAATTCATTTTTAAAAATATTATAAAGGGCACGAATAGTTTGTGCTGATCCACCAATAGGGTATCCTGGTTTTTCTTTTGGAACCCATCCATAAAGGTCAAAATGCGCAAAATGTTCAGCTTTTTCAACAAAAGAATTAAGAAATAAAGCAGCCGTTATAGAACCAGCAAAGCTATTTCCAGTTACATTGTTAAGATCGGCAATTGGTGATGATAACATCTCTTGGTAAGGTTTCCAAAGGGGCATTTGCCAAAGAGGATCAAAGACAGCGTGAGCAGATTCAGAAATTTGTTGTGCCCATATTGAATCATTACAATAAAATGCGGGAAGATCCGGTCCTAATGCTATACGCGCTGCCCCTGTTAAAGTAGCCATACAAAGCATGAATTGTGGACTTTCTTCATCACCATAGGCAAGTGCATCGGCAAGGACAAGTCGCCCTTCAGCATCTGTATTACCTACTTCAACACTTAAACCTTTACGACTTTTGAGAATATCACCTGGTCGGTAAGCATTCCCAGAAATTGCATTTTCTACAGCTGGAATCAAAACGCGTAAACGGAAAGGCAATTTTGCATCCATGATAAGTTTAGCCAATCCCAAAACGTTTGCTCCACCCCCCATGTCTTTTTTCATAAGCAACATGTTATTGGCTGATTTAATATCGAGTCCTCCAGTATCAAAAGTTACGCCTTTGCCCACCAACGTTATTTTAGGATGATGTTCTTGCCCCCAGAGTAACTCAATCAGTCGTGGTGCAGTGCTGCCTGCTCGTCCTACAGCATGAATCATCGGAAAGTTATGGGTTAAGAGATCGTCTCCACAAATACTTTTGATATGAGCACCGTAGGTTTTTCCTAGTTTTCGAGCTTCTTTTTCGAGAGTATCAGGGTTCATATCATTGGCTGGAATATTAATGAGATCACGGACGAAAAAGACAGCTTCATAAATTCGTTGGAGCTCATTAAGATCAATAGCCTCATTGACATGGATAGATAATGATTTGAAAGAAGAATTTTGACGATAGCGATTAAATTGATAGCTACCAAATGCCAATCCAAGATAGGTATTTATTTCATCAGAGGTTGTACCTTCTAAATGCCATTGACCAGCAGGAAGCTTTTGAGCAAGCAGTCCTGTGATAAAAGGATCGTTACCATTGCCAATTCCAAATAAAACTTTTTTTAAATGCCCCGTTTCGTGAGGAATAAAGAGTATTTGTCCTGCTTTACCAGTAAAGTCATTAACTTTTATCCATGCTGTTGTTGACGCATCAAGTGATAAGTTGGCAAGAGTTCTTTGGTTTACCAAGATGATAGGGCAACTGTTATCGATACGCGTTGAGGTAAAATAAATGTGGTGGTGCTGCATAGTTATGAGATCCTTATAGTCGTCTAAGTGCGACATATTCAACCAAATGATTTTTTCCCTTTCGTAGAATGAGATTGGACCGTGGTCGTGTTGGCAATATATTTTCCTGTAAATTTTTTAAATTAATCGTTTGCCAAAGATCCTCAGCGATTTTTGAAGCTTCTTTTTCATTGAGGTGGGCATAACGATGAAAATAGGATTCAGGATTTTGAAAAGCTGTTTTACGCAAACGTTTAAAGCGTTCCAAATACCAGTGACGAATGACTTCTGTTTCGGCATCGACATAGATTGAAAAATCAAAAAAATCTGATACGAAAGGAATAGCTTTCCCATCTTTAGGAAGATCACTGACCTGTAATACATTAATCCCTTCAACAATTAAAATATCAGGACGATCAATGGTAATAGTCTGATTTTCTAGAACATCATAGATCATATGTGAGTAAAGCGGGGCACGGACATTTCCGATACCTGCTTTTATAGCCGAAAGAAAGCACAGCAACTTTTTAATGTCATAGGAATCAGGAAATCCTTTGCGATTCATTCGATTTTTTTGCTGTAAGATTGCGTTAGGATAGAGAAAACCATCCGTCGTTATCAGATCAACTTTAAGGCTAGATGTCCATCTTTTCAACAGTTCTTGAAGAATGCGAGCCGTGGTTGATTTTCCTACAGCTACAGAACCAGCAATTCCAATAATAAAGGGCGTTTTTCTACTCTCTTCTTGATGGAGAAACTGCTGACGTTTGTGAAAAAGTTCCTGTACTGCTTCAACATGGCATGATAATAGACGCGATAAAGAAAGATAAATGCGTTGGACTTCTTTAAGATCAATAGGATCATCAATAGAGCGTAAACGCTTAATTTCATCAAAAGTCAAAGTAAGAGGTGTGTTTGCACGAAACTCTGACCATTCTTGTGCAGTAAAAACGCGATAGGGTGAATATCGGTCAGAAACGGATTTGACCAGATTATCTTTCTGATTAATTTTTTGTATAGTCGTATCAATCATTTGTATTGGTCGAGAATTTTTTGCAGCAGCAATTGATTAAGAGTAGACAGATGAGCGGCTTTATTTTCAAGTAAATTTTGTTTTGCATGCTCTCTTCTTTTAAGATAATAGATCATTTTTCATTAACTTATAGTCCAGTCATTCCAGTTTGCACGGATTTGTGCTAATGAGTGCCCTTGCGCCAAAAAAGTCCATAAAAGTAGACGCGCTTTTACAGCTGATAAATAACCAGACATGAGAGCACCAGAAGCAATCATATCGATTTCGGAGCCTTTATAACCATAAGTTATACGAGTTGTTGAGCCATTACAACAACGACTAGCAATAATGATTGGTATTTTTTGTGCATATTGTTGTACAAGGTCTGCTTCTTGAAAACTACAGTGTCCTGCACCAAAACCAGCAATAACAACTCCAGCATAATACCCACTTTCAAGGCATAGTTTCATTAATTTTGCATCAGATGATAAAGAGGAATAGAGGAGTGCAATTTGATGATCATGGTTTTGGGGAAGATCAAACGTTTTTGGGAAAAATTTTCGATCATTGAAATAAATAAGTTTTCCCTCTAAAATAGTTCCTAAAACACCTGCAAGACCTGATTGAAATGTTTCGACTTTGATGGTATGGCTTTTATAGAGCCAATAAGGTGAATGAATTGCATCATTTATGACAACGAGAACGCCCCTGTTACGACTTTGTGTGGCTGCTGCGACACGAGTGGCTGCTAAAATGTTGGCGGGGCCATCGGTGCCTGCTTCATGAGGCATGCGCATAGCACCGGTTATGATGAGTGGTTCGGCTTCTTTCCAATAAAGAGAAAGAAAAAAAGCTGTTTCTTCCAGAGTATCAGTCCCTTGTGTTAAAACAATACCTTCTGCACCAGCGTTTATTTGTTGTTTTGCCCACTTAATTATTTCAAAAAGCATTTGAAACGATAAAGATCCACTTGGTATTTGCATTAATGTTTGTGCATGAATATCAGCAACGTTATTTAAAACAGGAACACTTTTTATGAGGTTATCTGAAGTTAAAGTCGGTTGCATGTGACCAAAACTATCAGCAGTCATTGCAATTGTTCCACCTAAGGTCCCTATGGCTATTTTTTTCATAATTTTCCTCTAAAAAGCACAAACTGTTTATATAAAGCTGTTTAGCAGTAATTTACATTGACAACAATGATATCATTTTTCCATTTTCAACAAATTGAGTTATGCTGAATCATTGTGTTTTGCTGTATATGTTCTTAAATAGGACAATAGTAATTGAGTTTTACATTGTATGAAAAGAAATCAATATTAAAAAGTAAAGTTAATATTAAGGAGTTTCCTTATGACAGAACATAAGCCAGACATAATGTATGGTACAACAATTATTACGGTACGAAAAGGTGGAAAAGTCGTGATGGCCGGGGATGGTCAGGTCTCTCTTGGACAGACAATTATGAAAGGTAATGCACGTAAAGTGCGTCGTCTTGGAAAGAACGGAGTGGTTATTGCTGGTTTTGCTGGTGCTACGGCAGATGCTTTTACATTACTGGAGAGATTGGAAACAAAGCTTGAGCAATATCCTGATCAGCTTATGCGTGCTTGTGTGGAACTTGCAAAAGATTGGAGAACAGATCGCTATTTGCGTCGTCTCGAAGCAATGATGCTAGTGGCTGATAAGAAAGTAACTTTGGCTCTAACAGGGCTTGGTGATGTCTTAGAACCAGAAGATGGGGTTATGGCAATTGGCTCTGGAGGAAATTTTGCTCTTTCAGCAGCGCGTGCACTCATGGATTTGGATTTGGATGCAGAAACTATTGCTCGTAAAGCTATGGCTATTGCCGCTAAAATTTGTGTTTACACCAATGATCATTTTACGATTGAAACATTGGATGCAGAATTATCTTCTTTAGAGAAAGCTATTTAAATGTGTGTTGTATTTTCCCCTCGTGAAACTGTTTCTGAACTTGATCGTTTTATTATTGGCCAAAATGATGCCAAACGCTCTGTAGCTATTGCACTGCGCAATCGGTGGCGTAGGCAACAGCTTGATGCGCCGATGCGTGAAGAAGTTATGCCAAAAAATATTTTAATGATAGGGCCAACAGGAGTTGGTAAAACTGGTATTGCACGTCGATTAGCAAAACTTTCTGGAGCACCCTTCGTTAAAGTAGAAGCGACTAAATTTACTGAAGTTGGTTATGTGGGACGTGATGTTGAGCAAATTATTCGAGATCTTGTTGAAATTGCCATTTCTCTTGTGCGTGAAAAGAAACGGGATGAAATAAAAGAAAAGGCTCACGTGAATGCTGAAGAGCGCGTTTTAGACGCCCTTGTTGGTAAAACAGCCAGTCCCGCTACCCGTGATAGTTTTCGTAAAAAATTGCGTGGAGGTGAATTGGATGAGAAAGAGATTGAAATTGAAGTAGCCGATAATAATAGCAATAGTGCTTCAACCTTTGATATTCCTGGTATGCCTGGGGCACAAATGGGTATTATGAATTTATCAGATATTTTGGGCAAAATGGGCAGTCGTACAAAAGTCCGTAAGACGACAGTAAAGGATTCTTTTAAACCGCTCATTGATGATGAATCTGAAAAACTCCTAGATCAGGAGCAAATTATTCAAGAGGCGCTTCGTGTTGCTGAAAATGACGGTATTGTTTTTATTGATGAGATTGATAAAATTGCAACCAGGGATGGTGGAGCAAGTGTTGCGGTTTCGCGTGAGGGCGTTCAACGGGATCTTTTGCCTTTGGTTGAAGGAACAACAATTGCTACAAAATATGGGCAAATCAAAACAGATCATATTCTTTTTATTGCCTCAGGTGCATTTCATGTTTCCAAGCCATCTGATTTATTACCGGAACTTCAAGGACGTTTGCCCATCCGTGTGGAGCTCAACCCTTTAACAAGGGAAGATTTACGACGCATTCTAACAGAACCAGAAGCCAGTTTGATTAAACAATATATTGCTCTTATGGCAACAGAGGAGGTTCATTTGGAAATTACCGATGATGCAATTGATGCTTTAGCAGATATTGCTGTAGATTTAAATGCAAGGATTGAAAATATAGGGGCACGTCGTTTGCAAACAGTGATGGAACGCGTTTTGGATGAGATTTCTTTCACTGCACCTGATAAAGCTGGAACATCGTTTAAAATTGATGCTGCTTACGTGAGAAAATCTATTGGTGAGCTTGCTGCTGATATCGATCTTTCCCGTTTTATTCTTTGAAAGTTATTGCTTGTTCTGTTTAACTGCGTGCTTCGATAATTTTGAAACCATGGGCTTGTTCATGTATCAACACTGTGCGGAAAATATTTTTTAATAATGTTTCATAAGGCAGGTGGCGGTTTGCAACAAAAAGCAGACTGCCGTTTGGCTTTAAGCACTTTGCAGCATTTATAATAAAATTTTTTCCTAATGAAACATCTGTTGTTTGTTGTGTGTGAAACGGTGGATTTGAAATGATTGTGTCATATAGATTTGTGATAGGTTCATGTACAAGGTCATGCCAATAAAAATGAATTGGAAAAGGAGCTGTTATGGATTTAAGGTGCTGTTTTGCTGCTCTCAAAGCATTGTAGTCTGCTTCATAAAGGTCTAGAGCGGTGAGTTTTTCACTTCTTTCAAGCGCAACGTGAGAAAGATAACCCCATCCAGCACCAAAATCAGCCGTTTTTCCAGAAATAATTTTGAGCATATAAGAAGCAAGCGCAGCAGATCCTGGATCAATACGTCCGTGTGAGAACATACCAGAAGTGGTTTGAAATTTACCGAAAGTGAGCGGTGGTGAGCGCAATTGCGCAATGTTATGTCTCTCAATTTGTTGAGGAACTTGCAACCAAAATACAAGACCATGATTTTTAGACAATTTATTGGTGATGGGAACAATTGTTTTGACCCATTTCATCATTGAAGCAGCACCAGCAGTTTTATCCCCACTGATTACAATCCATCCATTGGGTTTAACGCATTCTAATAAATCAAGAAAACAATTTTGGTTCAAACCACGATATTTGCTCAAATGTAAAAATGCACCATCATAGCTGAAAGTTTTATCTATTTGAGGAGAGCAGTGAAATTGAGTATCGACAAATTTTAAAAAATCTGGTCGCCAAGGCGTAATAACTTTTAAATTTTGTGCCCATTCTGGAGCTGGGATTTCTGTTAAACCAAAACTTAGCCAACACTGGTTTGGATCAGGATACGGGAGTTCATGATTTTCAAAAGGCAAAAATAATGACACATATGACTCTTTTAAAGAAAAATGCCACTCCAATGTTGGGATGGCATTTCATGATACGATAAGAGGAAAAACTTACTCTTCTTTCTTACGGCGGCGCTTATTTTCAGGTTGTTTTTTTTCATCCACGTACTTTTCTTCATTGATTGCTTTATCACCGGTGATTTCCTTTCCGGTTGTTTGATCAACGACCTTCATTGATAATCGAACTTTTCCACGCTCATCAAAGCCCATTAATTTAACCCAAACTTTGTCACCTTCTTTTACAATATCGGTTGTTTTGCTGACGCGTTCTGATGCAAGCTGAGAGATATGAACGAGTCCATCACGAGAACCAAAGAAGTTTATAAACGCACCAAACTCTGCAGTTTTTACAACTGTTCCTTGGTAGATAGCACCAACTTCAGGCTCATCGACAATAGAATGGATCCAACGTTTTGCTGCTTCAATGGTTTTAGCATCAGCAGAAGCAATTTTAATGGTACCATCATCTTCAATATTAATTTTTGCTCCCGTTTGTTCCACGATTTCCCGAATAACTTTACCACCAGAGCCGATAACATCACGGATTTTATCGACAGAAATATTCATAACTTCGATTCGTGGAGAAAATTCACTCAGCTCAGCACGTGCACTGGTTAAAGCTTTCGCCATCTCATTAAGGATATGGATTCGTCCACCTTTGGCTTGTTCAAGCGCGATTTTCATAATCTCTTCGGTAATACCATCAATTTTGATATCCATTTGCAAGGCAGTAATACCATTTTCTGTTCCTGCGACTTTAAAATCCATATCTCCAAGATGATCTTCATCCCCTAAAATATCAGAAAGAACAGCAAAGCGTTCTCCTTCTTTAATCAAGCCCATAGCAATACCAGCAACAGGGCGTGCTAGAGGAACACCAGCATCCATAAGAGCAAGTGAGGTTCCACAAACCGTTGCCATAGAAGAAGAGCCATTGGATTCAGTGATTTCTGAGACAGCACGAATGGTATAAGGAAAAGATTCTTTCGTTGGCAACATGGGGTGAATTGCCCGCCATGCCAATTTGCCATGTCCAATTTCACGACGACCAGGAGAACTAAGGCGTCCCGTTTCACCCACTGAAAATGGTGGAAAATTGTAATGGAGAAGGAATGTTTCCTTATACATTCCTGTCAAGGAATCAACATATTGTTCATCTTCACCAGTTCCCAATGTTGCAACGACAATTGCTTGTGTTTCTCCGCGGGTAAAGAGTGCTGATCCATGTGTGCGGGGTAAAATACTTACTTCTGATTGGATAGGGCGAACGGTAGAAAGATTGCGTCCATCAATCCGCTTTTGGGTATCAAGAATGTTTCCGCGAACAATTTTTGCTTGCAACTGTTTAAATACGGTTGCAATTTGATCTGCACTAAATTGACAATCTTTTTCTGTTTCTGGCATAAATTTATTGAGGATTTCTGTCTTTAGTGCATCAATTGCAGCATAACGTTCTTGCTTATCAGTAATTCTGTAAGCCTTTCGTATATCCTGTTCTGCCATTTTCTGCATCGCTTTTTCAAGTTCAGAAAGATCTTCAGGAACAAAATCACGAGGATCTTTTGCAGCAACTTCAGCAAGCTTTATAATGGCATCAAGGACAGGTTGAAGGCCTTTGTGACCAAACATCACAGCTCCCAACATGATATCTTCCGGTAATTCTTGTGCTTCTGATTCAACCATCAAAACAGCACTTTCTGTTCCAGCAACAACAAGATCAAGTTTTGATTCAGGCATTTCATCGATATGAGGATTAAGAACATATTGTCCATTACAATAGCCAACGCGGGCACCAGCTATAGGCCCCATGAAAGGAACACCTGACAGGGTCAATGCGGCAGAAGATGCAATCATCGCAAGGATATCGGGATTGTTTTCGAGATCATGCTGTATAACGGAAACAATAACTTGTGTATCATTTTTATATCCCTCAACGAAAAGGGGACGAATTGGGCGATCAATCAAACGTGAAACCAAAGTTTCATTTTCACTTGGTCGACTTTCACGTTTTAAATAGCCCCCAGGTATTCGACCAACAGCATAGGATTTTTCTTGATAATTAACGGTGAGTGGAAAAAAGTCCTGGTCTGGTTTTGGGATTTTGGCCGATACAACGGTTGCTAAGACAATCGTTTCTCCATAGGTAGCAATCACTGCACCATCAGCTTGACGCGCTATTTTCCCTGTTTCAAGGGTAAGCGGACGCCCGGCCCATTCAATTTCTATCTTGTGCGTTTTGAACATTTTTTATCCTTAATGACCAGTGTTTAAATCTTTGATTGCTCACATTCTGGTTTTGCGTAGCATACTTCCAAGATCTGAGGTGGACAACATACTTTTTATCTTTGTTGCAAGAAAAGAGAAGTAAACTGCTTAAATGCGAAATGATGAGCAGTCCTATCCCATAATAACTTATCAGTTTTTAAAATTTTTAATTAAAAGCAACACGTTGAAAAAATGGGTGTTTTTTTAATACCACTTCCATTTTTCTTTTAGCGACGCAAACCTAACTTCTTTATAAGTGTCTGATAACGATTTTGGTCAACACCTTTAAGATAATCAAGAAGGCGCCGGCGTTGAGATACCATCTTCAAAAGACCACGACGAGAATGATTATCCTTTTTGTGAGATTTAAAGTGGTTTGTTAAATTAGAAATACGTTCAGAAAGTACAGCAATCTGTACTTCTGGTGATCCTGTATCACCAACTTTGTTTGCATATTCTGCGACAAGAGCTTTTTTACGTTCAGCTGTAATCGACATCGTATTATCCTTTCCAAAAACGAAGAAACATAAAGTCACCCATAGCCGAGATGTCGTTCAGCAAGGGTCTGTGAAAAAACAGGAAAAGTCGAAGACTTTTACCTATTTTCGCTCTTATATAGGAAAGAAGGTTAAAATACTAGTCCTTGACAGCATTTTGAAGTCTTTCTTTAAATAAAAGCTTTTGTTTTGAAATATTGATTTAAATAGAGTTTTATGAGAAGTTTTTTAAAGAATTATGCATCCTTTTGATACAAAGATTATGAGCGTGTATGTGGTAACAAAAGTGATAAATACCGATTTGGAGGAAAAAGATGCAGAGCATTTCAACATTAAAGCTTTTTCGTAATTCGGTATTTCGAAATTTATGGTCATCGACTCTTATTTCTAATTTAGGGGGGCTGATACAGGCTGTTGGAGCAGGGTGGTTAATGGCGTTGATTAGTTCTTCGCATTCCATGGTTGGGCTAGTTCAAAGTGCCACAACATTACCACTTGTTATGTTTTCTTTGATGGCAGGGGCATTAGCTGATAATTTTAATCGGCGTCAAATTATGTTGTGTGCGCAGATTATGATGATGGTCATATCGATGAGTTTATCTGTTTTAGCCTATATGGGATTTCTAACACCTTGGCTTTTGTTATGTTTTACGTTTTTGATTGGATGTGGTACAGCTTTTTATAATCCTTCTTGGCAAGCAACGATAGGAGATATTGTGAGCAGGGAAAATATTCCTGCTGCTGTTAGTTTGAATAGTGTCGGCTTTAATTTGATGCGGAGTGTTGGTCCTGCTATTGGTGGTGCCATCATTGCAACTTTGGGGGCATCTGCTGCTTTTTTGTTCAATGCTATAAGCTATATTCCTCTTATTGGTGCGTTGTTTTTCTGGAAGTCGAATTATGAAAACAACTCATTACCACGAGAAAGGCTGTTAGGAGCTGTCTCAGATGGTTTGCGTTATGTTGCGATGTCACCTAATCTCCTGAGTATTATGGTTCGAGCGTTCCTTTTTGGTATAGGAGCAATTTCTATTTTAGCACTTTTGCCAATTGTTGCGCATAAAGTTCTTGGAGGAAGTGCCCTTCTTTATGGTACATTGCTCGGTTGTTTTGGGTTAGGAGCCATGACAGCAGGTATTATTAATGCAGTTGTACGGCATCATTTTCGTTCAGAAACAATTATTGCAAGTGCATTTATTGGTTTTGCCTTTTCTTGCTTTTTATTGGGAATAAGCCGTTCACTGATTATAAGCCATATTGCTTTATTTCCTGCAGGGTTATGTTGGGTTTTGGCATTATCATTGTTTAATACATCTGTACAACTCTCTACACCACGCTGGGTTGTTGCACGTTCTTTAGCACTTTATCAAACGGCATCTTATGGGGGGATGGCTATTGGAAGTGCAATCTGGGGAGTTTTGGCTGATGGTTATTCTCCAACAATTGCTTTGAGCGTTTGTTCTCTATTCTTGATTTTTGGTGCTCTTGCGGGGGTAAAATTTAGAATTCAAGAAATTCCTCAGATAGATTTAAATCCTCTTGATCATTTTAGAGAGCCGGAATTATTACTTGACCTCAAAGCAAGAAGTGGCCCGATCATGATAATGATCGATTATAAAATTCATGAAAATGATCTTGAAGAGTTTCTCAAAGTGATGACGCGTCGACGCCATATTCGATTACGTGATGGTGCGCGTCAGTGGGTCCTTTTACGAGATCTTGAAAGACCTGAATATTGGACAGAGGCTTATCATATGCCAACATGGGTAGATTATTTACGCCATAATCATCGTCGTACAAAAGCAGATGCAGAAGTCAATAAGCGTCTGCGTCATTTAAATTGTGCTCCTAACGGTATAAGAGTGCACCGCATGATTGAACGCCAAACAATACCTCAAGCCAATGAGATGCTTTTAAAAGTTTCCTCTGATCATCTCCCTTAGGGTTAAAACAGTTTTTATAAATATTAAATATATTAATATTATTTCGATCAATTTGTTAGCATAATCATAAAAAAATTGCTGTTTCAATATTTAATGAATTGATTTATAATGGTTATTTGTTATTTTTCATGTTGAGTGATAGTTCTGAAAATCTTAAGCTTTTCTCGTTTCAAATCTATTTAGAGTAAATCAGTCCATATCTTTGCTTTTACATTATAAACGAGGACTAAAGTATGAGTAAAAAACGATTAAAAAAGAAATAAAAAGCCTCTTATGAATCCTTTCGAATGCAAGGATTGTTGCGACATTAAGAGGAAAAAGTGTGTGGTGGTGTTAGCTTATAGCACTGACTTAAATTTTGATATGAATACGGTAAATATAGACAATGAAAAGCACCATATTTTTCTTAATTGATAGAGAAAAATATCTTTCCGCAAAAGGTGGTTGGGAAAAGAATCGATTAAATTGTGAAAATCCGCTTTGGTTTAAATAGACCTTTGTCGAGAGTGCCAATAGCAAGAAGTTGTTCCTTATAGAGGACACAAATTTCCTCTTCATCAAGAGGTACTTTGTGATGATTCAAGAGGATAGAATGGCCTCTTATAATTCTCTGTGCTTGAGTTTCATTAAGGATATAGTGAGGGAGGCAATCCAATGCGGCGCTTGTGTCAATTAAGAGCTCATCAAGTGTTGTGAAGTTTTTTTCAAAAGAACGATTATTCTCATCTGTAGTGTTTTTATTTGGTGGAATGGCTGCTTTTAGTTCCTCCCATGTAATGAGATCTTCTTCATCAAAAGGTGCGACGGCAATACGTCTTAAATCAGCAATATGCCCATAGCAACCGAGATCACGTCCCATATCGCGTGCTAAAGAGCGCACATAAGTTCCTTTTCCGCAGGTTATTTCAAAGACAGAATGCTCTTTGGTAGGCATTTCTAATAACTTGAAAGTTTCTATTTCCACTTCACGGGGCGGAATTTCAACAACTTCTCCTTCACGCGCTAAATCATAGGCACGATTTCCGGCAATTTTGATTGCTGAAAATTGTGGAGGTGTTTGCAAAATAACACCTGTATATTGAGGAAGAAGAGCAAGTATTTCTTCTTGTGTTGGACGTATGAGAGAAGTTTTCGTTATTTCTCCTTCTAAATCATCTGTTGAGCGCTCTTGCCCCCAAGCAATATGAAAACGGTAAGTTTTTTTGCCTTGCATCACATAAGGGACGGTTTTGGTTGCTTCGCCCAATGCAATGGGAAGGAGACCAGAAGCAAGAGGATCAAGTGTGCCCGCATGTCCTGCCTTTTGAGCATGGAAGATCCATTTGATTTGTGAGACAGCTTCTGTTGATTTCATTCCTTTTGGTTTATCAAATATGACCCAGCCAGAAACAGGACGCCCTTTTTTCTTGTGTTTCCGCGCCATATCTTTAATCCTCATCTGTATCACTATGGTGAAGATCGCGCGCAACCTCAGGCGAGCGAAGGAGGGCATCAATTTTTGAAAAATTATCAAAACTATTATCAAGTCGGAAACGCAGTTCTGGCATATATTTCATTTGTCGCAACGCATGACTAATTTCTCCACGGAGAAAACGACTATGTTTATTGAGGGTGTCAACAACATCGGTATGAGAAGCATTTTTAAGAGTGCTGAGAGGTGATACAAAGCAAGTAGCAATTTTTAAATCTGGTGACATGCGTACTTCAGAGACAGAAATAACAATATCTTTTAAGATATCATCAAGCAAAATATCACGCTGTAATATATGCGCTATTGCATGACGTACTTGCTCTGCTACTCTAAGTTGCCGTTGTGATGGCCCTGCATTTTTCATCAAAGTTTTATCCTTGCTACAAGATCTCTTTTTTGACCATTTAGATAAGGAAAAAGAGATATTGTGTATAAAACCTAATAACTTTTCTCATTTCACAACAGAGTAAAGTTATTGGATTATTTTATAATGTGCGATTAATATGTTCGATACGGAAGGTCTCAATGATGTCTCCTGCACGCATGTCTTCATAATTTTCAAAGGCTATTCCACATTCTTGACCACTTTGCACTTCATTGACTTCATCCTTAAAGCGTTTGAGTGTTTTCAGCTTTCCTTCGTGAATAACGATATTATCGCGGATAAGGCGAACACCGGCTCCTCGTTCTATTTTACCTTCTGTAACACGACATCCTGCAACTTTTCCAATTTTTGTAATGTTAAAGACTTCTAGAATTTCAGCATTACCAAGGAAAGTTTCACGCTGTTCTGGTGAGAGTAATCCAGACATGGCAGCCTTGATATCGTCAACAAGATCATAAATGATGTTGTAATAACGAATCTCAATTCCTTGTGTTTTAGCAAAATCACGTGCTTGCTTATTGGCTCGAACATTAAAGCCAATTACAGCAGAGTTAGAAGCTTCTGCAAGAGAAATATCACTTTCGGTAATTCCTCCAGCACCAGAATGTACAATACGTGCACGAACCTCATCATTTCCAAGTTTTTCCAATGCTGAAGCAATTGCTTCGATTGATCCTTGCACATCCCCTTTTATAATAAGAGAAAATTCCTTAACACCAGTCGTTTGCAATTTTGTCATCATTTGCTCAAGAGAACCACGCGAACCAGTTTGCCGCGCAACAGCTTTATCACGTGCTAATCGTTGCCGATATTCAGAAATTTCACGTGCTTTTGCTTCATGTGTGACAACAGCAAAACGGTCTCCGGCTTGTGGTGTTCCTTGCATGCCTAAAATTTCAATTGGTGTAGAAGGAACGGCTTCTTTGACATGGCGGCCATGGTCGTCAATCAAAGCACGCACACGACCCCATTCATTTCCGGCAACTATAATATCAGAAGGGTGTAATGTACCTTTTTGAACAAGAACTGTTGCAACAGACCCACGTCCGCGATCCAATTTGGCTTCAATGATAACGCCCTCTGCAGTTCGTTGGGGATCTGCTTTCAGATCAAGCATTTCAGCCTGAAGAAGGATAGCTTCGAGAAGTTTATCAAGATTTTGACCAGTTTTAGCAGAAACTTCAACGTCCAAAGTTTCACCACCCATAGTTTCAACAAACACTTCATGTTGTAGAAGTTCTGTACGCACTTTTTGTGCATTCGCAGCTGGTTTATCAATTTTGTTGATAGCAACAATGATAGGTACACCAGCAGCTTTCGCATGATTGATTGATTCAATCGTTTGAGGCATAACACTATCATCAGCGGCTACAACGAGAACAGCAATATCAGTAACACGAGCTCCGCGTGCACGCATAGCCGTAAATGCAGCATGACCTGGTGTATCAATAAAGGTAATTTTTTGACCATTTTGTTCTACTTGATAGGCACCAATATGCTGCGTAATACCTCCTGCTTCGCCAGAAACAACATTTGCTTTACGAATAGCATCCAAAAGCGAAGTTTTTCCGTGGTCAACATGGCCCATAATGGTTACAACAGGGGCGCGCTGCCGCATGTTTTGAGGATTATCTGTTATATTAAAGATACCTTCTTCTACGTCAGATTCTAAAACACGTTTAACAGTATGGCCAAATTCAACAGCGATGAGTTCGGCAACATCTGCATCAATAACATCGCCAGGTTTCATCATTTGTCCTTGTTTCATCAAGAATTTAATCACATCAACAGAACGCTCAGTCATACGTTGTGCGAGCTCTTGAATGGTAATCGTTTCAGGAAGAACAACTTCGCGAGAAATTTTTTCTCTTGGTTCTTGATTTTGTGCACGCTTAAACTTTTCCTGTCTACGCCGCATTGCAGCCATTGAGCGCCCACGTACGCTTCCTTCTTCATCCAGTGCACTATTCAGAGTTAGCTTTCCGCGTCTCCGCTCATCAGCTCCTTTGACAACTTTGGGTACACGTATGTCTGACTTAGCAGGATTAGCACGTCGATTATGCCGTTCTTCCTCTTTATTGTCATCTATTTTGCGTTTTTCAACCACGGTTGTCTGTTTAGGCGCAATAGGAATATCTGTCTGTTCAATGAGAGGGGGAACAGGTGGAGTCTGTACTGGCGATATTTCTTCTTCTTGTTGGAGATGTATTTCTTTTTCTTTAATTTCTTGCTGTAAAATTTCTTCACGCTCTTTAGCGCGTCTTGCTTCTTCTTCGGCTTGTTCTCGCGTTATTCTTTCTTGGATATGTGCTTCTTCTAACGCGCGAAGTCTCGCTTCTATTTCAGTTGATGAAAGATTGCTTTTGGACACAGATTCTTGAGGCTTTTTTCCCTCAAAACGCGGTTTAGAACGCTGGGAGGCCACATGCGGCTTTGTAATTGGCTGTAGGGTTTCAGCTTTTTCATCAGGTCGCGTAATTTTACGCCGTTTGGTTTCGACAACGACAGCCTTCGTACGGCCATGACTAAAATTTTGTTTAACCGTGCTCGTTTCCAAGACAGACCTCTTGAGAGTTAGTGTCTTCTTGACGGTTGTTTTGTCGTTGTTATTTTCACTCATTGTACTTCCTTCACGGCTTGTGCCGTCATCTCACTAGACTTACTATGCTTGTCGTCACGATAGCTGATCAATTTACATGTCGTTTTGAGAAATCCTTCAGCAGCTTTTGTGTCCAGTAAGGCCGCGTGCATTACAGGATTAGAGCCAAAAGCCACTCGCATTTCATCACTTGTAAATAAAGATATGGTTTTTATAGTCCGATTTGTTTGTTGTTGTATTGAATGAATGGCCTGTGCAATTTTTCGTTTCCCATCTTCTGTTGTTTCTTTAGCATGAAGTACAAGAATAACTTTACCAGAGCGGATAGCAGCGTCAACCTTTGTTGCTCCCATAACAATTGCTCCCGCTTTTCGTGCCATGGAAAGGCTTGAAAGAGCGGCTTTTAGTAAAAGCGTATCAACAACATGCACAAGATTTGGTGCAACTTCAACATCTGTTTTAAAATTTCTATGAAAAGCTTTCTGTTTGATTGCTTTCTCAATAACAGCGTGATGGGCAGAAATCCAAACGCCACGCCCTGGTAAATTCGCTTTAAGATCAGGAACAATTTGGTTATTGGGACCAATAACAAAACGGATCAGCGTTTGTGCTGAAGCATTTTTTCGGGTCACAATGCAAGTCCGTTCATTCATTTAAAGTGTATCCACATCCAAATCATCTGTTTTTTCATCTTCTACAGGATTTTCTGTAACAAGACCAGCTTGGTCTATCCAGCCTGCTTGTACACGTGCGGCTAAAACCATAGCTTCTGCATCTGCGCGTGTAATGTCAAAAGGGGTTAAAATACCAGAAAAATTCTGTGTTTGACCTTCTTTACGTTCTCTCCAACCAGCTAAATCATCAACGGCATAGCCAGCAAAGTCTTCTATTGTTTTTACACCATCTTCACCTACAGCAACCAACATAGCACTTGTCATTCCAGGCAGTGTTCGCAATTCGTCAGAAACTCCGAGCTTTTTGCGTTTTTCATCAAGTTCTTTTTCTTGATGATCAAGATATTCGCGGGCACGACTTTGGATTTCAGCGGCGGTATCATGGTCAAAACCATCAATAGAAGCGATTTCTTCAAGATCAATATAGGCGATTTCTTCAATAGAAGAAAAACCCTCTGATGCCATAACCTGTCCGATCATTTCGTCAACCTCTAAGGCTTCCATAAACAATTTACTCCGTTCAGTAAATTCTTTTTGACGATTTTCAGATTCTTCCTTTTCCGTTAAAATATCAATGTTCCATCCTGTTAGTTGCGAAGCCAAGCGAACATTTTGCCCACGTCGTCCAATAGCAAGGCTAAGTTGATCATCTGGCACAATAACTTCAATCCGTTCAGCATCTTCATCAAGGATGATTTTAGAAACTTCAGCAGGTTGCAGTGCATTAACGACAAATGTTGCCGCATCAGGCGACCAAGGAATAATATCAATTTTTTCGCCTTGTAATTCAGCAACAACAGTTTGTACACGACTTCCTCGCATTCCAACGCATGCTCCAACAGGATCAATGGAACCATCGCGTGAAACAACGGCGATTTTAGCCCGTGAACCTGGATCACGAGCAACAGATTTGATTTCTATAATACCATCATAAATTTCTGGTACTTCCATAGTGAAAAGTTTTACCATAAATTGGGGATGTGTGCGTGAAAGGAAAATTTGCGGACCACGCGTTTCACGGTGTACATCATTGACAAAAGCACGAATACGATCTCCATAGCGGAATGATTCACGAGGAATTAATTCATCACGGCGAACAATAGCTTCACCGCGTCCTAGATCAACGATGACGTTACCATATTCCACACGCTTAACTGTACCAGAAATAATTTCACCAACTTTATTTTTGAATTCTTCATATTGCTGATCGCGCTCTGCATCGCGTACTTTTTGTACAATAACCTGTTTAGCAGATTGTGCTGCGATACGTCCAAAATCCATAGGAGGTAAAAGATCAGCAAAAAAATCACCAATTTTTGCTTCTGCTTGACGTTTGAGAGCATCAGACAAAGTAATTTCCGTTGTATAGTCTTCAACGACATCAACGATTTTAAGCAGGCGCTGTAATTTAATTTCACCTGTTTTAGAATTGATTTCAGCACGAATATTGGTTTCTTGACCATAACGAGAACGTGCTGCTTTTTGAATAGCATCAGCCATCGCAGAAATGACAATTTCACGGTCGATTGACTTTTCACGTGCAACAGCATCTGCAATTTGCAGAATCTCAAGCCTGTTAGCGCTTGTAGCCATCAATTTTCTCCTTCTTTGTGCCACACGATGGGTATTTCCCAGTGATATTATTTTTTGAAATTGAGCGTCTGTATAGAGTCGTTAGCGTTTTCTTCGGCAATGAATTGTTGACTTAAATCTTTATTTTGTTTCAATGCATCGCGAATAAGCTCATCGGTAAGCACTAAATGCGCATTTATGATATCACAAAAGGAAATAGGGGTATACATGGCTTCTCCATAAGCAGCTTTATCAGTGTTTAAAATAAATCCATCTTGCGTGATATTTGTAAGTGTCCCACGAAATTTTCGGCGCCCATCAATTGTTATTTTGGTTTCAATTTTTGCAAGATGCCCTTGCCAATGAAAAAAATCAGATTTTCTTACCAATGGACGATCAATTCCAGGTGATGAGATTTCTAAATGATATTTGCGTTCAATAACATTTTGTACATCAAGGAGGGGAGAAACTGTTCGACTAACAGTTTCACAATCTTCTATGGTCATAGAACCATTGGCACGTTCAACCATAATTTGAAGTGTTAAACCATTTTGACCAAGAAGTTTCACACGAACCAAACGAAAACCTAAAGGTTTAAGTAGTGGTATGACAAGAGCAGCAACCTGTGCTTCGATACCATCTTCTTCAAACAGGCGTGGTTCGTCAAGATTGCTTATTTTTTCAGCTTCGTTCATACATTTTATCCAAGTTGGTTTCATCAGTTTTATGATATTAAAAAAGAGCGGGTCCAACGGCCCACTCTTCATCATAAGACCAAGAATTTAACTATTGATACTCTTAAATTCAAAGTTTTTCAAGTTGTTTATGAGAAAAGCGTTTGATCATTTATTTCTTGATAAAGGTAAGATAGGCAGGTGTTCGTCCTTCGCGTAAAGCTTTTGCTTCATAGCGGGTTCCGCTCCATAGTGGATAAGGGAGTTTCCAGTCTTGAGGGCTTTCTGCTTTCCATTCAAAGTGATCATGTTGTGCACAATGGTACAAAGTCCAGTTTACATAACTGTCTATATCGCTAGCAAAGCGCAAAAATTTCCCTATTTTAAGAACACGAGCAAAACGGTTAAGATTTTTTATGTTGATGAAGCGTCGTTTCCAGTGTTTCTTTTTCGGCCAAGGATCAGGATAGAAGAGGTCTATTCCATCAAGCGAGTTATCAGGGAGCCAATCAAGAAGGCGTGTAGCATCATCATTATAGAGGCGAAGACGATTTTGATGGTTTTGATGCTGTTCAAGAGACGACAATATTTTTGCCATGCCATTGATAAAGGGCTCGACGCCGATAAAACCGGTTTTTGGAAAATATTCCATTTCATGAAGTAAATGTTCACCTCCACCAAAACCGATTTCAAGTCGAATTTCTCTTACTTTGCTTGAAAATAAGGATGTAAGGTTTAAGGGAGGAGGGACATTTAAATCAATATTAAAATTGGGGAGAAGCATTTGTATACGTGTAAGCTGACTGTTTCGAAGTTGTTTTCCTTGTCGGCGTCCAAAAAATGCTTCACTCTTACGTATATTATGTTTAATCATGGGATTTGGATCATTGTTTGAAGCGTTTTCACGAGATCAGTTTTTTCCCATGAAAACGAGCCATCGTGTTTTGGTTTACGACCAAAGTGACCATAGGCAGCTGTTTTCGCATAAATAGGTTTATTGAGGTCAAGATGTTTTCGAATGCCGGTAGGTGAAAGGTCCATTATTTTGCGGATGGCTTCTTCAATAACTTTTTCATCGACTTTTCCTGTTCCATGAAGATTAAGATAAATAGATAAAGGTTGTGCAATACCAATTGCATAGGAGAGTTGAATGGTGCATCTCTCTGCTAAATGAGCAGCAACAATATTCTTAGCCAGATAGCGTGCCGCATAGGCAGCAGAACGATCAACTTTTGTTGTATCTTTTCCTGAAAAAGCACCGCCTCCATGGGGTGCTGCACCTCCGTAAGTATCCACAATAATTTTGCGTCCCGTTAATCCGGCATCGCTTTGAGGGCCTCCAATGACAAATTTTCCTGTTGGGTTAATATACCAACTGCATTGAGCTGCAATGGGAATGTCATGTAAAGCTTGGCGAATGTAAGGTTCAACCACTGTACGTACTTTATTGGAATCCCAACTTTCATCAAGGTGCTGCGTTGAAAGAACAATGGATGTGACCTCCATCGGTTTTCCATTTTTATAACGTATGGTTATTTGGCTTTTAGCATCTGGTCCTAATTTTCCAGTTTCTCCCTCTCCTTTATGACGGGCTGCGGCAAGAAGTTTGAGAATTTTATGCGCATAATAAATTGGCGCAGGCATGAGATCAGGTGTTTCACGGCAAGCATATCCAAACATGATGCCTTGATCACCTGCTCCTTCTTCACCATGCCGATCCGTAGCATTATCAACCCCTCTTGCTATATCAGCTGATTGTGGGCGCAAAAGAACATCAATTTTAACAGTTTTCCAATGGAAGCCTGCTTGTTCATAGCCAATGGTACGAATAGCACGGCGGGCTGCTGTACGAAAACGTGTGGGATTAATGAGTGGAAAGCTAGTTTCATCATAGATGAATTCTTTATTTTTATCTTTTTTTAATAGCGTATCGGGAACACGTACTTCACCAGCGATAACAACACGGTTGACACTGACGAGAGTTTCACAGGCAACGCGTACTAACCATGGATCAGTACCAGTCTTTTCAGCTTCTTTATAGATCATATCAACGATTTCATCGGAAATACGATCACAAATTTTATCAGGATGTCCTTCCGATACCGATTCGCTCGTAAAAAGATAATCTTGATGCGGCATAGGAACTCCTTCAAAAAAGAAAACCAACGATTTAATCAATTGCTTACTAAAGTCATCACCATTTGCTAATTCTACAGCAAATAGTCAATGCAAATGTATATGAATAAAAGAGAAAAAATATAATTTTAATTTATAACTTATTTGTCAAATCTTCCTCAGAAAGTGCTTTTGCCAAGTCAATAATTTTTCTACGCACTTTAGCATCAGATATATTTGTAAAAGCGCGCATGAGTTGAATCCCTTCGCTGCTAGAACAAAAGTCTATAAAATTGTGTTCACTTTCAGCAAAACCCTCTACTTGTTGGGAGGTAATACCTTTATCAAAAAAGTAAGAAACAGGAACATCCATAATTTCCGCTATCGCTTGAAGACGGCTGGCACCAATACGGTTTGTTCCTTTTTCATATTTTTGGATTTGCTGAAAAGTAATTCCTAATTTTTCACCTAGTTTCTCTTGAGTGAGTCCTAAAATATTACGACGTAAACGGATACGAGTTCCAACATAGATATCTATAGGGTCAGGTTTTTTTCTAGTTTCGGTCATAATGCAACTCTTTATTTCCAGCATTTTTCTTCTAAACCAACATCATATTTATGCGCAGTTGATTTATCATATAATTAAAACAATATGTAATATTTTTTCCCAATATTACTGGTACACGCAACATAATACCGTACAAAGGGCACTTGAATCATTTAAGCTGTTTTGTAAAACCAAAACCAATACGACACAATAGCATAAGGATGAATAAGATAAAAGTAGAGAAAGTTCTGTATTCATTGCTTCCTATAGGGGTAATGGATGATGGAACTCGTGAATCAATAATGCCCACGGCATTTTGTCGAAGAGCTACAACGATTCGTCCATAAGAATCAATAACAGCTGATATGCCATTATTGGCTGCCCGTATGAGAGGGATTCCCAGTTCAACGGCACGAAGCTGTGCTTGTTGAAGATGTTGATAGGGTCCAGGTGTTACACCAAACCATGCATCATTTGTAATATTAATAATTGCTTGAGGCGGGGAGCCTTTAAAAGTCATTTCATGGGGAAATATTGCTTCATAACAAATCAAGGGTAGATAAGAAAATCCGTTTGGCATTGTAACAATTTTGCGCACACTTGCAGCACTATATCCACCAATATTATCGGCAAGGGTACGCAATCCAATTTTTTTCAATAAATTCTGATAAGGAAGATACTCACCAAAAGGAACCAAATGAAGTTTATCGGAAGTATTTAAAATATTACCTTGAGCATTAATGACTGCAATTGTATTAAAATATTGTGTTTGGGAATGAGCTAGATCATTGCTGGCGCGTATTGCTCCAACGATAGCCCATTGTTTAGGTTTTAAAAGAGTGGCAATGCGCATTGTGATAGATGAGTTAGCATAGAGAAGGTAAGGAACGGAAGCTTCAGGCCATACGATAAAATCGGGTTCTGAATTTTGATCGGTTGTTGGCGTTGTACTTAGCTTCATATGCGCTTCCAACATAGATTCTCGTGTATTATCACGCAATTTTATATTTTGTTGGATGGACGGTTGAACAATGCGCACCCAATAAGCACTTTTTTGATCTTCAGCTGTGTTTTCTATAGTATGAAGACGATAAAACCCAAAACCACAGTGAATTAATATAAGTGATAAGCAAAGAGAAAGTGCCACTTTCTTTTTTTCATCCGTTAATAAAACAGTTGGCAAACTGTAGGCTAAGACAGCAAGAATATTCATTCCGTAAAGTCCTACGATTGCATCAGATTGCATGAACACTGGGGTTGGCATGGCTGTATAGCCAAGAGAATTCCATGGAAATCCTGTGAATAAAAACGCACGCAACCACTCGGATAATCCTAATGCAAAGGCTAAAACAAAAAAGCGTGCTATTCCTTTTGTCCATAATAAACCGACAATGAAACCAGAAAAAAACCAATAAAGAGAAAGGTAGAGTGGAGGGAATAAAATGGCTAATGGGACTGCCCAACCAAAAGAATCTGGATCTGTTAATAAAGCATTGCATAGCCACCAAAGTCCGCAAATAAAATAACTAAAACCAAATGTTCCACAGCTTAAAGCGTAAGTAAAAAAATGTTTTTTATTGTTTTTGGTGGACTGTATTGAGTCAAGTAAAACAATAAAGAGAGGGAAAGTTAAAAAGCAAAGAGGTGTTAAATAAAAGGGTGGAAGTGCAAAAGAAGTAAGAGCACCACACAGAAATATCCATGCTTGGCGCTTCCAGCCTGTAACAGAGAACAAAAAAACGATGAAATTGTTAAAAAACGCTGGACTATTCTTTAGGGATGGCATTGTTCTCAAGATTCTCATTTTTTGGAATGCGAAAAATGCGCAACCGTTTGATCCGGCGTTTATCAGCTTCTAAAATACGAAATCTATAGCCAGGTACAGCTTCGACAATTTCACCTTTGGCTGGAATGCGATCAAGAATGGAGACGATCAAACCACCAATAGTATCAACTTCATCACCATATTCCCCTACGATAAAATCAGGACCAAGAGCTTTCTCAACATCTTCTAGTTCAGTTCTTGCATCAACGAGCCATTTATTATTTGGTTCACGTACGATAGCATTGTCGACATTATCATGTTCATCTTCGATATCTCCAACGACTAACTCAACAATATCTTCCATTGAAACGAGACCATCTGTTCCTCCATGTTCATCAATAACTAAAGCCATTTGAGTTCGTGTAGTTTGCATCCGTGTTAATAATTTGCTTGCAAGCATAGAACTGGGAACAAAGAGAACTGTTCGGATCAAATCCAATTCACCAATTGGAGTATGCAAGTCTGTATGGTTTAATTGAAGCAAATCGGATTTTTGTTCGGTTTTTGTTGGGTTGATAATAAAGCGAGTGATGTAGTTAAGAATATCGCGGATATGGATCATGCCGCGCGGATCATCTAAAGTTTCAGCATAAACGGGGATACGAGAATGACCAATTTTTGCAAAACATTTAAGGGTTTCTCCAAGAGAGGTGTTTATTTCTAATGCTTCGATTTCAGAACGAGGTATCATAACATCATCCACGCGTGCTTCACGTAAGCGTAAAATGTTATGCAGCATAGTACGTTCTTCAGGTGAGAAGAGGGCGGTATCTTTTTCATTGTTAGTCGTGAGTGCAACGGTAAGATCATCGCGCAGTGACGTAGATGCACAATTACGACCCCGTAAGAATGAAAATAAATGATTCATCAGGGAATATTTTTCTGTATGATTCGTCTCTTGAGAGGGGGCTTTTTCATTATTAGAAGATGCTTGACTATTATTTTGTGCATTTATTTTGTTTGCCATGGTTTTGAAATCTTCTAGACTTTCTTTTATAACAGATAAATAAGAGGCTTTAAATGGTATGCTGGTAATATTGATTTTAAAAGTTAAATTTTATCATTGATAGACAATTATGCGTAAGGATCTTTTATGGAAAGCTTTTGAAGAATTTCTCTTTCGAGCTTTTCCATTTTATATGCTTCATCATCAGTTTCATGGTCATAACCAAGCAGATGCAAGATACCATGAACAATCATATGTGTTAAATGGTCTTGAAATGTTTTTCCTTCTTTCTCTGCTTCGAAAACAACAGTTTCTCGGGCAATAATAATATCACCGAGCATGGGACCAGGTCGATTTCCAGCTTTAAGTGGAAAAGCAGGAAAGGATAGTACATTAGTAGATTTGTTTTTGTTGCGCCATTGTGCATTGATTTGTGCCATATGTTCATCATCCGTAAAAAGCAGGCTAATCTCGCTTACAGCATTTCCCAATGAAACATGATGCATAGTCGTCATTAATGCTTTTTCAGTGATATTATAAAGCATTTTCTCATCATTCCACCCTGCGCTTTTAATCATTATATCAATAATAATCATGATGAATCAAATTCATTTTTTTATGCATCGCATGCGAATGATTTTTTTTTATTTTGTATTTCGGAATCACGATCATAAGCACGAACGATAGCAGCAACAAGTGGATGGCGTACAATATCTTTTTCATCAAAATGCACAATTGCAATATTTTCTATATTTGAAAGAATGCGAACTGCTTCAATGAGACCTGATTTTTGCCCTGTAGGCAAATCAATTTGGCTTACGTCACCGGTAACGATCATACGCGTTCCTTCTCCAAGACGTGTGAGGAACATCTTCATTTGCATGGGCGTAGTATTTTGTGCCTCATCAAGAATAACAGCAGCATGGGCAAGTGTTCGTCCGCGCATAAAGGCGAGAGGAGCAATTTCTATGACACCAGAAGCTAAAATGCGTTCTATTTTTTCAGCGGGCATCATATCATAAAGAGCATCATAAAGTGGTCGTAAATATGGGTCGACTTTTTCTTTGAGATCACCGGGAAGAAAACCAAGATGTTCTCCAGCTTCAACAGCCGGACGTGAGAGAATAATTCGTTCAATGATACCACGTTCTAGAAGCATTGCAGCATGAGCAACAGCAAGATACGTTTTTCCTGTTCCTGCTGGTCCTACACCAAACACAAGTTCAGTATGCTCCATAGCACTTATGTAAGCGTCTTGTGTTGGAGTTCTTGCATGAATTATTTTTTTATGGGTACTCAACCGTGCTGGTATACGCTTCGTTGCAGATTTGTGTGTTATTGTGTCTTCTTTCTGCTTCTTTGGTATATTTGCCATAGCAATCGCTCCTTTTATATCTGATAAAGTGAGCTCTTGATGTGTTTTGGCACGTTTATAAAGCTGCTGCAATACATATTGCGCACGTTTTATAACGGAAATATTTCCACGGATTAAGACTTCATTACCACGCGGATGAATACTAAGTTCGAGTTTTTTTTCGATATAAGCGAGATTTTCGTCAAATTTACCAAAAACTGCTTTTGCATATTGATTATTTTCGAAAATCAAAACAACTTGGCTCAGATCTGAAGCGCTTGTTTGTTTCAAGGTATCAGCCTTTTCAAGGGACATATTTACTTTTTCTTTAATACGCTTTATTTTTTCGGTTGAAGCTTTCAGCCTATTCTCCATATCTACATAAATATTGCACATTTTGTTAAGTAAACTTTATAAAAGACAATTTTTTACAAAAAGTGCACGCTTTAGATGTAATCATTTTCTTTTAAAATAAAAGAGTTTTCCAAAATATTTATTGTGAACAAGGTGTTAGAGGCATGTCTATCTATTTGTCACTTCACCAACAAAACTGTTTGAGCTTGCATTTTTAATATGAATTTCTATCACGCTACCTGTAGAGGCTTCTGTATCGACGACAACAGGTAAAAGCCAAGGGGAACGTCCTACCATTTGCCCTGAGTGACGTCCAGGTTTTTCGATGAGAACGTTCGTTTTTTGACCAATTTTAGAACGCAAAAATGCATTTTGTTGCTCAAGGAGAAGGATTTGTAAATGTTGAAGTCGGGCATCTTTTACAGATTCATCAACATGATTTTTCATTGTGGCTCCCACTGTTCCAGGACGGGGGGAATATTTAAAAGAATAAGCTGAACTGTACTGTACTTGTTGAATAAGTTTAATGGTTTCTTCAAAGTCTTCATCTGTTTCTCCTGGAAACCCTACAATAAAATCGCCTGAAAAGGCAATATCTGGCCGTGCGGTTCGAATTTTTTCGATAAGATGAAGATAATGAGAGCTTTTGTGTTGTCGGTTCATGGCTTTTAAGATGCGATCTGAACCTGATTGAACAGGAAGATGGAGGTAAGGCATTAACATATCAAGATCTCGATGCGCGGCAATAAGGCTATCATCCATATCACGTGGGTGGCTGGTTGTGTAACGCAAACGCTTTAAACCATCGAGTTTTGCGAGATGATAAAGAAGATCGCCAAGACGCCAAGTTTTGCCATCAGCACTTTGTCCATGCCAACCATTGACATTTTGTCCAAGCAGCGTAATTTCTTTGACACCCGCTTCGATGAGTTGAAGGGCCTCTTCAGTAATTTGTTCAACGGATCGTGATATTTCAGCACCGCGTGTGTACGGAACAACACAAAAAGTGCAAAATTTATCGCAACCTTCCTGTACTGTTAAAAATGCGCTAACACCTCGTTTTCTTACTGCATGTTTATTATGGGGCGGCAAATGAGCAAATTTATCTTCAACAGCATAGTCTGTTTCGATAATTTTTTTCCCTTGTTTGGCTTTTTCTAACAATTCTGGCAAGCGATGATACATTTGCGGACCAATAACAAGATCCACTGTTGGAGCACGGCGCAAGATTTCACTTCCCTCAGCTTGTGCAACACAACCTGTTACACCAACCATAAGGGGTTTATCAGGTGTGCGCTCTTGACGCATAACGCGCAAACGACCGAGATCAGAATAAAGTTTTTCTGCTGCTTTTTCACGAATATGACAGGTATTAACAAGAATAAGATCGGCATCATTGGGAATTTGTGTTGTCACATAGCCTTGCGAACTGAGACTATCAGTCATCCGTTGGCTATCATAAACGTTCATTTGACATCCATAGGTTTTGATAAAAACCTTTTTAGGAGCAACAGGAGGCGTATTTTTAGGATTTACTTTATTCATAGCGGATGTGTAAATGTTTTTTACACAAATCTCAATCTATTTGCTTAAAAGTTTTTTGCATGATAATTGCATCACCACGACCATTTTTTGACGCGTAGTAGGCAAGACGTTCAGAAATTTTTTGAAATTCAAAGCGTTGATAAAGGTTCAAAGCAGAAAGATTTGTGGCTTCTACTTCCAAGAATAATTTTATGGCGCCCTTGTCGTGAAGATGGTGAACTGTGCTTTCGATAAGAAAGGTACCAATTCCTTGTTGACGATAATGAGGATGAACAGCAATTGTGATGATTTCTGCTTCATCAAGGATGAGACGGCATAGGCAAAAGCCTAAAATTTGATCAGAGCGATCAATGAGAAAAACTTTGTGTCCGAAGATAGAGTGATCTGTTAAGAAATTATCAAAAGCTTGTTTTTCCCAAGAAGGGGTAAAACAATGCTGATGAATTTTATGAAGAGAAGCACTATCATTAACTTGTAGCGGAGCAATTCCAAAATTCTTTTTTGTCAATGAAAATTTGGGCATTATTTTTTTTGTGGTAAAGCAAAATTGGTTTGTTGTTTTGCATCAGCGTTGCGTAGATAGAGTGGGCGAGGTGAATTTTTTGATTGTTTGTTTGCAGCAAGATAAGCATAGTTTACAATATCGGCCGCTTCGCAGGGGATTTTTTCTAGGACAATTTTTTCGTATATTTTATGGTTTTTAACATGCTCCACAACGACATCAGCAGCTGGGCCAGTCAGTCGGGTTTTTTTTGGCAAATCTTCGAGGATATTTTCAATTGTTTTTAATCCCGGCTCTTCCAAAGGTGTGAGATCATTATGAAAATTTTGATGGTAGAACATCCCTCTCCCTGCTTCAATGACAACAGTAATTGCCGATGCTGTACTTTTACTATTTATGACTTGTGCTGCTAACGCTTCAAGAGCACTCACTCCAATAGCTGGTATTTCAAGTGCTAATGCCAAAGCGCGCGCTGTTGCAACACCGACACGTACACCAGTAAATGACCCAGGTCCAATATTGACAGCAATACGCTCAACTTGATCAAGCGTCATATTGGCTTGTGTCATTATTTGTGTAATCTGCCCAATAAGTTTTTCAGCATGTCCTTTGTTCATGCGCTCATTGATACGCGCAATAACAGATTTATGACGAATAAGCGCAACAGAACAATAAATTGAAGCAGTATCTATAGCAAGGATAAGCATAAAAATATTTTAGTTGAATAAAACGATAAATAAAAGTCCTGCTGTATTTTTAATCTTTTCATTATCGTATATTTCATTTGTAAGAAAGTTACTAGTGCCAATAAGCAACAATATCTTTTTATGGGATAGAACGAGATGTTGATTTAATCCTTATTTTTATCACTTTTTGAATGAGTATCTTGAGTATTGTAAGATTCTCTTATTTTAAATCTACTTATGGTGAAACAATTAAAGTTATTAGCTTGTATATTACAAGCGGAGTTAGCGTATGAATCAAAACTGTTGAAGAAAAGAATAAAAACTCCTTTCACGAATCGTTTAAATGTAAGGATTGTCACAACTTTTAAGCTATCAAATAGTACGATGATGCCACTTGTATTACATAGTAAGTAAAAGTAATTTAAAAGAGGAAAAGTTATGACCCCACATTTTTTCCAAATAAGAATATATTCTATCCGTCTTTATATAAAAACCTCAGCGTAATGAGAGCAGATGAAAGAAATGGCATTATTTTGCATGAGTTACCTATTTCGATACTACTCTGTTGCAAATCATTATGGACTGAAAAGCAAATTTGACAGTTTTCACTTAAATATCAGCTCTTTCAATTTTTTGTATAGAATAATGAGCAGTATTTTAGAACTTTTTTTGGTTTATGAAAGAACTGATTTTAATAATAATGAGGACTTTGGGTTGATTGCATACTACGTTGAAAAAAATAATAATCAATGCACATTTAAAATGTTATATGATTTAAATCATTCAATTGTATCATGATAAGGCTACAAATACCGAGAATAATTATGGAGCAGGTTGAAGCCAAAATGACGCGCCATCCTGCTTTTTTTAGTGATCGGATATCAACACCTAATCCTAGTGCAGCCATTGAGATAACAGTAAACAACTGGGCAATAAATTTGATGGGATTGATAGCCTTTTCAGGGATAAGACCACTTGAGCGAACAAGCATCATGATAATAAAGCCAATGATAAACCATGGGACGAGGGTATGTAAACGCAAGCGTGTTTGTGCTGATCGGCGATAAATGATTGATAGAGTAAAAATAACAGGGCCTAACATGAGAACCCGTACTAATTTGACAATTGTTGCAATTTGAACACTCAGAAAAGAGACAGATGCTGTTGCTGCTAAAACCTGTGGTACAGCATAAACAACCATACCAGCAAGCACACCATATTGGCTAAATGACAAATTCAGAGACGGATGTAAAAAGGGTAGAAATAAAATAATAAGAATTCCTAAAAGAGCAGTGAAGGCAATTGACGCGGCTACATCGTCATGTTTTGCTTTTATGACAGGTGCAACGGCGACAATAGCTGAATTGCCACAAATAGCATTCCCACAAGCGACCAGCATTGCTAAGTGTGTAGAAAGCCCGAAAAGTCGGCCGATGGCAAAGCTCAGGATAATCGTTACGAATATCACGAATATGATACTAGCAAGCAAATTCCAGCCAGCTGAAAGGACTGCGTTAATGCTAATGCTTGCTCCTAGAAGAACGATAGCAATTTCGAGAAGTGTTTTTGCGCAAAAGGTGATACCTTTTTGAAAATATGTTGGCAAAGGAAAACAACTACGAATAATCGATCCTAAAAGAATTGCCAAAACAAGGCTTTCAAGCCAAGCTTGTCCCAAAAGCTGTTTTTCTACGACTTCTAAGCCATAAGCTAAGGCTGATATGAGTAAACATACTAGAATACCAGGACCAAAGTCGTTTAAAAGTGAGAGTTTTTTCTTTATCACTTGAATATTTTCCCCATACAAAGAAATGATAGTAAATAAAACGAGATAACAGGTAAGAGAAAGAAATTTTTAAAGATTTGTTCTTGCTTGTACAGCTGCTGCTAAAGTTCCGTCATCAAGATAATCAAGCTCGCCTCCTACAGGGACACCATGAGCAAGTCGCGTAATTTTAACTGGAAAATTGGAAAGCTGATCGGTGATATAGTGAGCAGTTGTTTGACCTTCGACAGTCGCATTGACAGCAAGAATAATCTCCGTAATAGGGTTTTGTACAACACGTTGTATTAAGGTGGCAATATTGAGTTCATCAGGGCCTATTCCATCTAAGGGAGAGAGTCGTCCACCCAACACATGGTAACGTGCGGCTAAAGTTTTTGCGCGCTCAAGAGCCCACAGATCAGCAATATCCTCAACAACAATGATTGTTGTATCATCGCGGCGTAAATCTGTGCAAATTGAACAAGGATCAATGGTATCGACATTTCCACAAACAGAACAAATGCCGACTTTTTCTATAGCTGCTTGTATAGCCGCTCCCAAAGGCTCCAGCAATGTCTCTTTTTTTTTAATAAGATGAAGCGCAGCACGACGTGCTGAACGTGGACCAAGACCTGGTAACCGTGATAAAATCTGAATGAGACGTTCAATTTCAGGTCCTGCAATGTATTTAGACATATTTTTGTCCCACGGAAAAAATCCGTTTCATTAAAATGGAAGCTTGAAACCTGATGGGAGTGGTAGCCCTGCGGTCATACTTTTGGTTTTTTCTTCTATTGCGACTTCGATTTTTGTTCTTGCTTCATTATAAGCCGCCATAATGAGATCTTCAAGAATTTCAGCTTCCTCAGGTTTGAGTAATGAAGGATCAATTTGAATTGCTGTTATAATATTTTTGCCATTTAAAGTGATATTGACGAGACCACCCCCTGCAGTGCCCACAGCTTGCAGATTAGCTATTTCCTCCTGAATCTTCTGCATTTTTTCTTGCATTTCTTTGGCTTTTTTCATCATGCTCATCATTTCACGCATAGGAATAGGTATCCTTATTCATCATTGATATCATTTTTATTTTTAAAAATATCAGCATTTTTAAAGGTATTGGGGAGTAAATCAAGATCATTTTCTTCTTTATTGAGTCGAATATCGACAATTTTTGCTTCTGGGAAATGATTGAGGATTTTCGCGATATCAGGATCTGTTTCTGCATTGGAAAAAAGAGTCTTTTGAATCGCTATACTTTCCTCCTGTAAGGTTGGGCCACCTCCTTCATTAACAAAAGTTATTGTCCAGCGTTTTTCAGTCCATTGAGATATCTTTTTTTCTATATCATGAGCAAGAAATTGTGGGGTATTTTCAGAAAGTCTCAAGGTAATATGCCCAGCTTCAAAAGAAACAGGATGAACAAATTCTTTAACAAGGAGTTTGAAAGGAACGTCATTATGCTGTTCGGCTAATTGAACAATATCGTGCAAAGAATTAATCACGAGAGTTTTAGGTTCAGTAATCTTTTCTGTTGTTTGCGTGACAGAATGCGATAAATTTGCAATCTTTTCAGAAAAATCAGTAGATTGAGAAGTTTCTAGAATTTCTGTTACTTCTTGGGCGTTGATTTTGTCATGGTTTTGATTTTTAACTAAATTTTCTGGTTGTAAGGAATGATCTAATTGGTTTTTCAAAGAGCTTTTTAAATCTGATTGATCGGCTAATATATTTGAAACGCTCGAGGAAGCATGGGCTCCGACCATTGTTTCTTTTGTTATATTATTTGCATTTGTAGATTCTTGATGAGAAGAATTTTTAACCAGTGTGAGAGGCGTTTTTTCTTGCGTAAGCTTTTTTAAAGCCTCATCAAGAGTTGGTAAGTCAGCCGTGTGAGCAAGACGAATTAAAAGCATTTCAGCGGCTTGAAGAGGACGTGCAGTTTGATTAACTTCCTGTAAACCTTTGAGTAACATTTGCCAGTTTCGGGATAAAATAGGAACGGAAAGTTTTTTTGAAAAGTCTAAACTTCTTAAACGTTGTTCTTCAGTCAGAGAGAAATCTTCCACTATTTCTGGTGTAAAACGTAAACGTGTGACCAGATGATTAAAATCGGCTAGTTCTGTCAATATAGTAAGAGGATCAGCACCTGCTTCATATTGACTGCGTAATTCATGTAACGCATTGACAACATCGCCCTTCATGATATCTTCAAAAAGATCAATAATACGTGCTTGATCCGCTAATCCTAACATTGTACGCACCGCAATAGCATTAACATTGCCATTGCTATGGGCGATTGCTTGATCAAAAATGGATAATGCATCACGTGCAGATCCTTCTGCAGCACGGGCAATCATAGAGAGCGCTTGATCTTCTACTTCTACCTTTTCATATTTCGCAATTTGGCGCAAATGTGCACTCAAAGCTTTTGATTCAATACGTCGCAAATCAAAACGTTGGCAACGCGAAAGAATTGTAATAGGAACTTTGCGAATTTCTGTTGTGGCAAAAATAAATTTCACATGGGAAGGTGGTTCTTCAAGAGTTTTCAATAAACCATTAAAGGCTTGTGTTGAGAGCATATGTACTTCATCGATAATATAAACTTTATAGCGTGCAGAAACAGGACGATAGCGTATTTGTTCAATAATTTCACGAATATCATCAATGCCCGTATGAGAAGCGGCATCCATTTCTATAACATCAATATGGCGCCCTTCGATAATTTGTGTGCAATGTTCACCAAGAGAGTCCAATACAGTTGTTGGTTGGTCAATATCTTTTGTTTTATAATTAAGCGCACGTGCCAAAATACGTGCTGTTGTGGTTTTACCTACGCCACGAATCCCTGTTAACATCCACGCTTGTGCAATACGACCTTTTTCAAAGGCGTTGGTGAGAGTACGCACCATAGCTTCCTGACCAATGAGGTCAGAGAAGTTTTGGGGCCGATATTTACGAGCAAGAACACGATAGGCTGTTTCTACCGGTAAATTTTCCATGAATATTTCCAACTTCGAAGTTCTTTATGCGTACATTTTGATAATACAAAAGCATAGATCAATACTGTAGTCTCATATAAAAGGATTTTTTCTTAATCAAATTATTTATGGGGCAATTTGTTTAAAAACAACAAAATCCCTTTATTTGCTGCATACAAATGCCGCTCTGAAGATTAAAAATACCTCGCTAAAAGACAGTATAAAAAAATAATTTCTTCAGCAAAATAGGAGGTTGGAACAATGACCCGTACCAGAACTCGTTGGGGCTGCTTCTTTCCAGACCTGACCCAGTTGGCGAGTAGTTCGTCCACCACCAACCTCCCAAAATCCATATTGTCGATTTAGAATGAAAAATCAAGCTCAGAAACAAAAAATATCATAAGAACGATGAAGAATTTTCCTTTGCGTTTAATTTATTAACATATAAACAACAAAGAGGTTGAGGATTTATCAGTTATTCATAATAATAGCTCTTTATATTTATTGGGTATAAAAATATTTTCTTCGTTTAAGATAATCTGAATGTATGATGATACTGCTGAAATCCGTAAGAGTTTTAAGATAGGTACGTCTGTTCTAAAACTACGAAATTGAATGATTAAAAATTTGCAACGATAAAAAAGGCAAATAAAGCAGATAGATCATGTAATTGGCTAACATTCGAAAGTCAGGTGGAAGAGTGCTATTTAAATAATTATAAAATATTGCTTTAATGGTGTTGTTCCTCTATACAAAACAGAACATCCCAAACGGAATACATTTAATGTTGTACATTCACAGGCTTTTTAAAAAGCGATTGCTCAATACTCTTAACTATATTTCAAAATCTACTCGTAAATAGTATACATATTCTCCTTGAGATATAAGTCCATTGTGAACTATCCCTTTTATGCTTAATACAAAGTATAAACTTTAGTCCTCATACTACTTAACAACTCCAATGTTGCGATCCCTTGCACTTGAGAGGCTTTATAAGAAGCATTTTTATTCCTTTTTTAATCGTTTTTACTCACACATCACTCCCATTTGTAACTTTCAAGGAAAAAAATTTAATTGATTTCAATATGAGATTTAAGATGGGAGGATCTTACTTTATTCGTGGTTTTAATTCAGTATAAGAAAATCAAAATCTTATAATGATAAGTCAATATCTTAAATATCGTATAAGAAACCCACCTCATTTCTATAGTGAATGAGAATATCAAATATGTAATATTTTTGCTTTTAACATATATGAATATAAATACTAAATAAATGTTATCGCTCTTTTTTTGCGTGCTTGTTCTTTTAATTAAAAAACATTGATGTTCATCACAAAATGGATCAATATATGAATTTCCATTATTTGAGAAAAGATTTCATATATTTTTAAGGGATTGTACTCAGCAAGAGAAGATGCAACATTAAACGCTATAGAAATAAGAGGGTAATGATTTTATAAGCATAAAAATGGTTCTTATTCGATATAAGCGACATTTTATAGTTTCAAATAATTATATTCTTTAATAAGGAGGGAAAAGCGAGATAAATTTTTATAAAAAGCTGAATGAGTATGACTTAAAGTGCAGTGAGGAATGCATCTGTAGATGCAAATTTTACTTTTCTGTTTATCTAAGTGATTTGGGTACGATGTGCTTTATAGTACTTAAAATAAAGCAGTTGCGAAGATAGAAGTTATATTCTTATTAAAAAAATAGCTCTGATAGTAGAAAATACAGAACAATTTAAGTTTAGTCTTTTAGTTTTCGCAAAAGTTATTTAATATCTAACCTTATGAGCAGCTTAAGGTTTGCCATATTAGTATAAAAATAACCTCTTCAGCGATTAGTTTTAATAGCTCATTATGCCGTATTTTGAAAAAAACACCTGAAAAAAAGAATAACTCTACTCAAATTTAGATGTTATAGAAATATTGTTAATCATAATCTCCTGTGTCACAATCTGTTCCAACAACTTTTTTGTTCGTAATATTTTTAAAAATATAATGTCCTGACCAAGGAAAACTTATATGAAGAGATTTTATATTTTTTAGGGTAAAGATTTTCTTTTCTTTATCATGGGTTATTTTTTTTTCATCATCAACAAAAATTCTCAATTTGTTTAAATCAGAAGGGGCAGAGTATGATAAAGTAAAGGATACTTTCTTCGGTTTAAAGGTATTACAAGAGTATTCAACTCCTTGCTGGAATGTATAGGATGGTGTGATCACAACACTTTCATCCCGCGCAAAATTCCATTTTTTTTCACCAAAGCCAGCAAATGCAACACTAGAGTAGGCGAGAATATTTGCGGCTAATAATCCTCGCGTGAAGACTTTTTTCATTATCCTCTCCTTTTTTCTAAAGTGAGGTGAATCATAAATCAGTTTTTATAAAGATACAAGTTCAAACTTAACGCTAAAATCAGGGCTAAGTTGCATTTTTTAGTTTTAAACCATGTTTAGAATGATATTAATCTAAGAGATTCGAATGCTCTATTATGTATAATAATTTGAATTGTTTTGAGAGCTAATTTAGAAGTTCGTTATCTTTATTGGAATATTGTCAGAGGAAATGACTTTTCTCAAGAGGCTCTCTTTGAATATATAAAGGGAAATAGATGGTACAAGCGTTTTTATTTTTGGTTACTGTGTTTTTTTACACTGGTTTTTATACGAGTTGAATTGCGGTTTATCATGATATAATTTGTGAGAAAATATTATGAAAATAATTTATATATTCTATTACGAGCTGTTTTTTCTTCTTCAGTGTTTATGAAGGGTGTTGAGTAGAAAAAAACGAGCCCTTTCAAGATGGGTTGCATTATGAAATTTTTATGATGTTTTTTGATATCAATAAAAATGATGGCAGCTTAATTGCTTTTATATATACGATGTTCGATCGTTTTGTGCTGGATAAGTACCGATAATACGCAGTTCTGCAGAAAAGAAAGATAATTCTTCTAAGGCAAGTTTCATCATCGGGTCTTCAGGATGTCCTTCAATATCAACAAAGAATTGTGTTGCATTGAAATTTCCACCAATTTGATAGCTTTCTAATTTTGTCATATTGATACCATTCGTTGCAAATCCTCCCATAGCTTTATAGAGAGCAGCGGGGACATTGCGCACTCGAAAAAGAAGACTGGTGATGATTTTTTCGCCATTTTGAGGTTTGGGGACATGCCGTTTGGAGCGTGAAAGGATGACAAAACGGGTAATATTATGAGGGTTATCTTCAACATCTCTTTCAAGAATATCAAGTCCATAGAGTTCTGCTGCGATTAAAGGTGCTAAGGCAGCCTGTGAACGTTTAGCATTTTTTTTAATAAATTTTGCAGCTCCAGCGGTGTCAGCAGAAACAACAGGTTTCCAACCGTTGTTTCGTATGATTTTTCGGCATTGTGCAAGGGCATGCGTATGGCTGTGGACGGTTTTAATTTCGTCATGTGTAACGCCGGGCAAAACCATGAGTTGAAAATGGATAGGTAAAAAATATTCATCAATAATATAAAGAGATGACTGCGGTAAAAGATGATGAATGTCTGCAACGCGTCCCGCAAGGGTATTTTCAATAGGGATCATAGCAAGATCAGCTTTCCCGCTTTCCACTAAATTAAGGGCGTCTTCGAAAGTAGCAGAGGGAACAGCATCCATATTGGGGAACATATTGGAGCAAGCAATATGGGAATTAGCGCCGTATTCTCCTTGGAAAGAAATTTTATTAGTTTTTTTAAGTATTTTCATGCTAAAATCTCACAAACTCTATCGAGATCATGTTGTGTATCTACACCTAAGGGAATTGTATCGACTATTTCCACATCAATACGCATATTGTTTTCTAATGCACGTAATTGTTCAAGTTTTTCACGTTTCTCAAGTGGTGAGGGTTTGAATGATACAAATTTCTCAAGTGCTTCGCGCCTATAGGCGTATATTCCAATATGGTGATAAAGAGGACCCTCTCCATAAGGTGCTTTGGCGCGCGTAAAGTAAAGAGCACGAAGGCGATTTTGAGAAAGCGGTGTACCAATGATTTTGACAACGTTGGGATCTCTTGTTTCATTTTCTTCAATGATTTGAGCACCCAAGGTTGCAATATCAGTAAAGCTATTTTCTAAAGGGCGTAGTGCACGAATGATTTCACGAGGCATGATTGTTGGTAGGTCACCTTGTATATTTAAAATGGCGTTGTAGCGTTGTTCAGGATCAATGCGCACTAAAGCTTCATAAATACGATCAGATCCAGACTTATGATCACCTCGTGTTATGATATATTCATGCCCATAATCTGCAACAGCTTTAGCGATATCATTATGATCTGTTGCAACGATTGTACGTCCTATTCCAGCTTTTTTGGCTTGTTCTGCGACATGAACAATCATCGGTTTTCCGCCAATTTCAGCGAGAGCTTTTTGAGGAAGACGGGTTGAGCCCATACGGGCAGGAATAAGAATAATTGGTTCAAGAGCCATTGTAAGATTCCCAATGTCATTTGTGATGCATTTATGATATTGTGTGTTATAAAGAAAAAGCTTAAACTAAAAATTGTAATGAAACCGTGAACATTTGAGTTTTTATGAATCGCCCGAGATTTATTTATTTTATTTGTGCTTGTTTATGTGTGCTGGTTGCTATTGTGGGGATTTTCACACTCAGCAATATAGTTTACGATCATCCTACATCAGTCCAATATCATCATACAGTTGCCAAGAATGATATATTTCAAGAAAAACAAAAAGCACCTGATGTTTCCCTATCACTAAATAGCCGCCTTCAACAAGGCAATTTTGAAAATGGCCGTAAAATTTTTCGCCAATGTGCCATATGCCATACTTCTGGACGCAATGAAGCAGGGCGTGTTGGTCCAGTTCTCTGGAAGATTGTTGACCGCCCTTTGGCATCAGCAGCAGGTTTTACTTATTCACGGGCATTGCGTGCTCATTCTGATCAAAAATGGGATTTTATCACTTTGGATCGTTATCTACGTTCTCCACGTGAAGCTTTTCCTGGGACTATTATGTCTTTTCGTGGAATTAAAAATGACCAAGATCGTGCCGATCTTTTGCTTTATTTACGCAGTTTATCCGATCATCCTGTTCCTTTACCAATGGATAATAATAAAGCGAACGAGCCAAATTAACTTATACCATAGATGTTAACTTTAGAAAGAAGTCTGATTTTTTTGTAATTTTAGTTTCATAGTTTTATAAAAAGAGCTCTTATTGATGTTTTGTTAGGGGGAACGCCCCTCACGCAAAACAGAACACATTTAACATTGCATATTGACTCGCTTATTTTAAAGAGCTCTTATATAAAAATGCACTCTTTACGCTGTCATCTGCGGATTGGTTTTCAAGATTTGTGTGCTTCACTTTTTCTACATATACTTGTCTGTGAAATTATTGCTGAAGGATTATCAATTCATGAGCCGCAGCTTTCTGCTTCTGAATGCAATAATTATGTAATTAAAGCTCTCCATGAAGTTTATCTCAATCCTTCTATACACATCAATCCCTATGTACTTTTACATCAATTCCCATGTATTTTTCTTATGAACAGAGATAATTGATTGTTCTTATACGTGCAATAATCCTAAGCTGCATTTTATGATGCTTGATGAATAGACGTTTTCTCTTGAGGTTAGAGATGTATGGACAGATCATTGACCTTTTATAGTATCGATCACTAAAATATAACTTAGATTATTTATTTATAGGTTATGGTTTGAAGTAAGCACTTTCATGTGAAACAATTTTTATGTGTGAATAGTAAAATAGTTGAATAGAGTTCTGCTGATTGTATTTTTATCTACGTCGAAAATTTTTTACACAAGAATACTGATAGCAGCTACGTTCCCACGAGTCTCTGTCCATTTATAGACGATGACATGAAATTATGATGATAATCCATTATAGAGAATTATTTTTTCACAAAAGGTTTTCCATATTTGTGATAAATTTAATAGGTTTCATTGGTTACAATGTTTCGATGACTTGCGATAAAATAACTTGCGATAAAATATTAGTATTTCAATACATATTGCGAGAGTGCTAAAAATTAGTGGAAGAGAGAACATCATCAAGATTCTCCAAGATTCTTAAGAGCTACGGCATTTTCTTTATAATTTGAGCGTTTATAAGTAATAATGTTAAATTGCGCTAATAATCCATTATAGAGAAGAATCTTTCCTACTAATGGCTCTCCGATTTTTGTGATCATTTTAATAACTTCCATTGCTTGTAGGGTTCCAATAACGCCAGGTAAAACACCGATGATTCCAGTTTCAGCGCATGTTGGGATAGTCCCGTGAGCTGGAGAGGTGGGGAATAAATCGCGATAGTGAGGATTATTGTCTTTATATGGCATAAGGACGGTTAATGAGCCATTAAAACGTTCTACAGCACCACTTATTAAAGGTTTTTTACATTGGGCAGCGTGATCAGCAAGAAGATAGCGTGTGGTAAAATTATCACTTCCATCAACAATTATGTGGTAAGCATTGAGCAGTTTATCCACATTACTTTTGTCTAAGCGTAGAGTGTGTTTTTCAACTATAACATGGGGATTTATTGCTTTTATAGTGGTTTCAGCACTGTCTGTTTTACTTTTTTTGATTGCATTTGTTTTATGAATAACTTGGCGTTGTAAATTGGAAAGTGAAACGATGTCGTTATCGACAATTCCAAGAGTTCCAACACCTGCGGCAGCCAAATAGGTTAAGACAGGAGCACCAAGACCACCAGCGCCTACAACAAGAACACGTGCTTTTTTTAGCTTTTGTTGCCCTGCACCACCAATCTCAGGCAAAATGATATGGCGTGCATAGCGTTCGATTTCTTTGTTGTTTAATTTTATATTTGTTTCTTGTGTCATAAATTTTCTCTTGTCATAGTTCTTTTATTGTTTACTAAGTTTATGATGCATAGACCAGTCTGCTTTTAGGATAGAGAGGATTTATTTATGAAAATTGCCATTCAGATGGATCATATTTCAACAGTTCGGATTCAAGGAGATACGACATTTGCACTCGCTTTAGCAGCCCAAGAACGTGGACACTCTCTCTTCCATTATACACCAGATCGTTTATCTCTATACGATGGTTGTGTGATTGCACGACTAGAGCCATTGATTGTACATGATAAAGAGGGAAGCCACTATCGATTAGAAAAGCCTGTTCGTACGGAATTAACAGATATGGATGTGGTTCTTTTACGCCAAGATCCACCTTTTAATCTCAATTATATCACAACAACTCATTTGTTAGAACGTATTCATCCTAAAACACTCGTTGTAAATGATCCGGCATGGGTACGCAACAGTCCAGAAAAAATTTTTGTTACTGAATTTTCTGATCTGATGCCAGAAACATTAATTACCAAAAATATTGAAGAAATAACAGCTTTTAGAGAGACATTTGGCGATATTATTGTTAAACCACTTTATGGAAATGGGGGCGCTGGTATTTTTTATTTAAAACAAGATGATCGCAATTTAGCATCATTGTTGGAAATATTTGCAGAAATTTATCACGAACCTTTTATTGTTCAGCGCTATTTAGAGGCAGTACGAAAAGGAGATAAAAGGATTATTTTGCTTGATGGTACACCTGTTGGAGCTATTAATCGAATTCCGACAGAAACAGATGTGCGCTCTAATATGCATGTTGGAGGTCGCGCGGAAAATGTGGAGTTAACAAAACGTGATTATGAAATTTGTGAACGCATTGGTCCAGCCTTAAAGGAACGCGGTCTTCTTTTTGTGGGGATTGATGTGATTGGAGATTATATAACAGAAATTAATGTGACGTCTCCTACGGGAATTCGTGAAATTAAACGCTTCTGCGGTATAGATGTTGCTCATTTGTTTTGGGATGTTATTGAGTTCAAGCGTTCAAATGAATTTATTTGACAGAGGACAAAAACATGGTTTTAAAAAAATGATCCATGTTGTTTTTTATATTTGTTATGTTGCAAATGTGAACTAGAATGACCGTATGATATAAATTAAGAGGCTTTGTTTTCAATTTTAGGGAGTTTATAGATGAACAAAGTATTATCAATTGGAGTGGGATTGATTTTTGCGCTACTGCTGTCAGTAAATGGAGGCAATGCGCGCGATCAAATACAGATTACTGGTTCATCTACAGTTTTACCTTATCAAAAGATTGTTGCTGAAACATTTGGAGAAATTTATCCCCATTTTAAGGTTCCTGTTATCGAATCGGGAGGAACAGGAGCTGGTATTAAGGAATTCTGCCGTGGTATTGGGGAGAACACTGTTGATATTGTTAATGCTTCGCGAGCAATGAAACCGAGTGAATTACAGTCTTGTTTTGATGCTGGTGTAAAAGATGTTGAGGAAATACGTATTGGGTATGATGGCATTGTTTTTGCAACTGATATTAAGGGGCCTGATTGGAAATTACAGCCAGTAGATGTTTATAAAGCCCTTGCTGCTCGAATTATTATAGACGGAAAGTTGCAACCGAATAATGTTTTGAAATGGAGTGCAGTTAATAGTGCTCTTCCTGATTGGACGATAGCAGCGTATATTCCTGGAGAGAAGCATGGGACACGTGAAGTTTTTGAGGAAAAATTACTTACTAAGGGGTGTAAAGAGAGTGGGGCAGTTGAGGTGATGAAGTCTTTAGGAATGGATGATAAGGAGATACACACTGCTTGTATTGCGGTACGTAAGGATGGAAAAGCGGTTGATATTGATGGTGATTATTCTGAAACATTTGCGCGTCTAACTTCTAATAAAACAGGGGTTGGTATTTTTGGTTTGTCGTTTTATCAAAATAATGCTGATAGGCTAAAGGTTGCCGATATTAACGGTTTTGCGCCAACAGTTGAGACGATTTCTAGTGGACAATATCCAGTTTCTCGTCCGCTTTTTTTCTATATTAAGAAAGCACATTTAGGTATTATTTCAGGTTTGCGAGAGTATGTTGATTTTTTTCTTTCTGATCAAATGATTGGTCCAGAGGGTCCTTTGGCTGAATATGGTTTGATTGTTTCTCCTGAAAAGGAACGTCAAGCACAGCGTTCTGATTTTTCTGCTGGTCGAGTAATGACATTGAAATAATTTGCAGGGAAAATTTGTTGGATTTCTGAGATAGGAAATTTGGGTGCTATTTTTTTATAAAAACTGAAAGATAAAATGCGCATTTCCTTCATTGTTTTGCTATTATTGATTTTTGGATTTTGTGGCTTTTGTATTTCTTATATGCGAGCACGCATTCTTGAATACAGACAACATAAAATGCATTCTCGTGCGTATTATTATGGCTGGTGGACATTTTTGATTACTGTTATTCCAGCTTTTATTTTTTTAATTGTTTGGGATGCTGGGAGTACAATTTATTTAGAATATAATGCTTCTCGAGAGCTGGGGGCGTATAGTGCGCATGTAACAGAGCCTGTAAATCACGATCTACTTTGGGAGACACTTCGAAGTCTCGTCAAAAAGATTCATCGTTTTGAGGGGAATCTTTCTACCGCTTCCTATAAGGAAGTGCAGGCACAATTATTCGCGAAGGGATTGATTTTACCCGATGAAGCATCGGATGATGTGTTCGAAATAGCACAGTCGTGGGTATTCTCTTCTGAAAAGCTTAAGTTTATAGGTTATGTTTTCCTTTTTGCTATTGCGTCCTTTGGTTTTATCTGTGGAATGATGCAAATTGCGCCTCATCAACGTGCCCGTAATAAGGTTGAATCTTTTATTATTATTGGATTGATTTGTGCATCTATTGTTGCTGTCTTGACAACAGTAGCCATTGCGCTTTCTATGCTTTTTCAGACAGTAAGCTTTTTTCAGTCTGTATCCTTTTCAAATTTCTTTTTAGGAACAGTTTGGGATCCGCGTTTTTCCGCGAGCGGTTCCAGCGATGAAGTAGGACAATTTGGTTTAATACCGCTTCTTGCTGGTACGCTTTATATTGCATTTGTTGCCATGCTTTTTGCTGTACCTATAGGACTATTTTCAGCTCTTTATATGGCGGAGTATGCTTCTGCGCGATTGCGAGCAATTGTAAAACCATTGTTGGAAGTTCTTGCTGGCATCCCAACCATTGTTTATGGTTTTTTTGCTTTGAAGGTTGTGGGACCATTTTTACGTGATCTTTCTGTTTCTCTCTCAGATGGGGTTGGTTTTATTATGGCACAAAGTGTTTTGACCGCTGGAGTTGTGATGGGAATTATGTTGATACCTTTTGTTTCCTCTTTATCGGATGATGTTATTACGGCTGTTCCACGCATTTTACGTGAAGGTTCTTATGGTTTAGGCGCAACGCAATCTGAAACAATTAAAAAAGTTGTTATACCAGCAGCGCTTCCAGGGATTATGGGGGCCATTTTGTTGACGGCATCGCGTGCAATTGGAGAAACAATGATTGTGGTTTTGGCGGCAGGTGTTGCAGCAAACTTAACACTCAATCCTTTCGAAGCAATGACTACGATGACTGTTAAGATTGTTAATCAATTGACCGGTGATTTTGAGTTTAATTCTCCACAAACTCTGGTGGCTTTTGCCTTAGGGATGACGCTCTTTGTTATGACACTTTTGATGAATATTCTAGCTCTTTATATTGTGCGTAAATATCGGGAACAATATGAATGAATGAAGATTTTTTTCCTCGTCGCAATATTAGTCTCAAGCGTCGGTATTGGGCTGAACGTCGTTTTCGTGCCTATGGTTTGATTGCCATTTTTATTGGTTTATTTTTTTTATTTACGCTTTTATGGTCTATCATTAGTCAGGGTTATACAGCTTTTTTTCAAAGTGAAATGACATTATCGATTTATTTGGATGAAAAGATCATTGATCCAAGTAGTCAACGTAAAACAAAACCACAAGTGCTCATGACGGCGAATTATCCACTTCTTGTACGCAATGCTTTAGCGAAGAAACTTAATATCAATCAAAATGATCGAGCCTCTCTTTTGGACGTTAACCGTATGTTTTCAAATGGTGTCCGTGTTCAACTGCGTGAAATGGTGACAAAGAATCCAAAACTGATTGGCACAATGCAAAAAGTTAAAGTTTTGGCATCTGCGGATATTGATTCTGCTTATAAGGGACAGATTGATCTGCGTGTAGCAGAAAAAAACCGTAAAGTTTCTAATCGACAAATAGAATGGATAAAGCGTTTAGCGCATGATGGTACGCTTTATAAAACATTTAATATTGGTTTTTTTACATTTGGCGCTTCAAGTCGTCCTGAGACTGCGGGATTAGGTGTTGCGATCATTGGTTCTCTTTATATGATAGGCATCGTTTTATTAGTTTCACTTCCAATAGGTATAGCAACGGCTCTTTATTTAGAAGAATATGCACGCAAAAATAAATTTACAGATTTTATAGAGGTTAATATCAATAATCTTGCAGCTGTTCCTTCAATTGTGTTTGGTCTTTTAGGACTCTCTTTTTTTGTTAATTTTTTAGGATTACCACGTTCAGCTTCTTTTGTTGGTGGTCTTGTTTTAGCGCTCATGACTCTTCCCACGATCATTATTGCAACACGTTCTGCTCTGCGTGCTGTTCCTCTCTCTATTCGTTCTGCAGCTTTGGGGTTGGGAGCATCAAAAACACAAATGATTTTTCATCATGTTGTTCCTTTAGCTGCGCCTGGCATTTTGACAGGCACAATTATTGGAGTCGCTCAGGCTTTGGGTGAAACAGCTCCTTTGCTTTTGATTGGAATGGTTGCTTTTGTTGTTAATATTCCTACGACCCCCATGGATCCAGCAACGGCTTTGCCTGTTCAAATTTTTATGTGGGCAGGTGAAGCAGAGCGTGCTTTTGTTGAAAAGACATCAGGTGCTATTATTGTATTGATGATTTTTCTTGCGATCATGAATATTTCTGCGTTTTTTTTACGTCGACGATTTGAACGCCGCCAGTAATTTTAATAAAACAACAGCTTTGATAAGATTTTTGTAAGGTGAATTTTTGTAATGAAGATTAAAATGCGCGGTCAGGATGTGAAGGTTTCTTACGGAGATAAAGAAGCACTCCACGGTATTACACTTGATATTCCGGAACATCAAGTAACTGCTTTGATTGGTCCATCAGGATGCGGAAAGTCAACTTTTTTGCGTTGTTTTAACCGTATGAATGATACAATTGAAGGCGCTAAAACAACTGGTCTTATTACCTTAGATGGGGAGAATATTTATGACACACGGATTGATGTTGTAGAATTGCGCGCTCGTGTTGGAATGGTTTTTCAAAAGCCCAGCCCTTTTCCAAAATCTATATTTGAGAATGTTGCGTATGGTCCACGCATTCATGGTTTAGTTAAAACACGCTCTGAATTGCATGATGTCGTTGAAAAGAGTTTGAGGCAGGCAGGTTTGTTTGAAGAAGTAAAAGACCGCCTTCATGATCTTGGAACAAGTTTATCAGGGGGACAACAACAGCGTTTGTGTATTGCACGTGCTATTGCGGTTAGTCCTGAAGTTATTTTGATGGATGAGCCATGTTCAGCTCTTGATCCCATTGCGACAGCACGGATTGAAGAGCTTATCGATGCGTTACGGCAAAATTATACAATTGTTATCGTAACGCATTCCATGCAACAGGCCGCACGTGTTTCTCAATATACGGCTATGTTTCATTTAGGGCATTTGGTAGAAGTTGGTGCGACTGAAATGATCTTTACCTCACCAAAAGAGCAACGGACGCAAGATTATATTACGGGGCGTTTTGGATAGGTGAATTGAGGAGTGTAAGATATGTCTATGAAACATACTGTCCGTTCTTATGATGCAGAACTAAAATATTTAAGAGTAAGGATTACAGAAATGGGGAGCCATGCAGAAAGGATGATTGAACGTTCTGTCGCATCGGTTGTGTGTAGTGATCTTCAACTTGCAACGACAGTGATTGCCGATGATGTGTTTTTAGATGAAGCAGAACGTGACATTGATGAAAAAGCGGTTGCTATTATTTGCAAACGCCAACCGATGGCTGTCGATTTGCGTGAAATTATTGGAGCCATTCGTATTTCTTCTGATCTTGAACGGATTGGGGATATGGCAAAAAACATTGCTAAAAGGACTGTTGCACTTTCAGAAATACGTCAATCTGCTTCTGTTTATCATGGGCTTGAAAAGATTACAGCTTTAGCACTCAATCAATTAAAAGAAGTCTTAAATGCTTATACGAGTCGCCTATTAGAGCGTGTTGACGCCGTGCGTGAGCGTGATGAGAAGATTGATGCTTTGTATACTTCTCTTTTTCGTGAACTTTTGACGTATATGATGGAAGATGTGCGCAATATTACGGTTTGTACGCACTTACTTTTTTGTTTAAAGAATATTGAACGAATTGGTGATCATGTTACTAATATTGCTGAAATGCTGCATTATATCATAACGGGTTACCATATGTCCTCTGATCGTCCTCGCGATGACCTTACTTATAAAGTTGGGGTAGGTGAGAAGAAAATAGATTAAAATTTCTCTTATATATATAAAATCAGTTTGTAGATATATGAGTATTCTCTTATAGTGCAGCTATAGAAAGAATAAGATAACCATCTATGGAAAAGCACAAAGAAGCAACAAAGAGTTTTTTCAGAGAAGCATGGCAGATTGTTAACTCTTGGTTTGACATATTTGTATATTGGATGATATCATCACTCGTATTGTGGCAGGAGGGGAGTTTTCTAGGGGATTTCCTTTCAGATCATTTTGTTAAAATTTTATATTAAGGGGATATCTGTATTATTTTTTCGTATGTAGAAGAAGTGGATAGTGTTACTTTATTGTAATTGAAACGTGTGGGTTATTATAGCCTATATTGAGCCATGAAGAATAACAATATCGATCCGCAAATTAATAGTTTTTTATTTTTTATTTTGCATAGATACTTTTTGATTACCTCTTGTATTAAAATTTTACTGAGTGGTAACAATTAGCTATGTACTTTATTGAGAGATACATTTAAAGCTCATTTCAAGACTTGAATATCTCAGAGATTATAGGAATGTGTTGCATAAGATGAAAAAAAATCGTTGGAATGTTTTTGTTACCTGTTGTGTAGTGCCGTTAGTTGTTGTGGGATGTGCTTCAAGTCATTTAGATGCTGGAAAAGTAGATAATAATAAGACAAAAACGGTTACATATCCATTGACAGAGCGTCAATGTCTTATGCGAGCGATGTATTTTGAATCAAATCGCACAAGCCGTGAAGGAATGATTGCCGTTGGAACGGTTGTTATGAATCGTGTTAATTCAACCGCCTATCCTAAGACGATTTGTGGTGTTGTTGGTCAATATAGGCAATTTGCTCCTGGTGTTTTAACGCGTCCTATGACCGAGAAAGCATCTGTTGCTCGTGTAAGAGAGGCGGCTGATGCCGTTTTACGGGGTGAACGAGATAAGAAAGTTAAACACGCTAAGTTTTTTCATACCGCTGGTTTGTCTTTTCCGTATAAAAACATGCATTATGTTCAGGTTGCAGGGGGAAATGCTTTTTATGAAAAACGATCACGTGATGGAGAACTTCAAGTTCCTACAAATAATCGCCCTTATGATGTTGCTTATGCTTTTGCTCAAGAACGTTCTGGTCACGCGCCAAGCTTTATAGATGAAGGCTTAGAGAGTAGGGGAGTAAAGGCAGAGAAAAGTACATCTCCTTTGACAGAAGTAGCACAGTCCAAGACGGCACATCCTGCTCCTTTTGCTATGGTACAGCTTGATAAAGTTCCTATTCCTGCCTATGCACCTCAACATCTAGCTAGGAAAGAGGAAAATAAAACGATTATGGCTTTACCTTCATCTGATCAGTTAAATGCAATTGTTGCAATGTTAGAAAAACGACACAGGAACTAGTAAGTTTTTCATGACCAAAGAAGGATGATATACCCATTGCGGTTTATGAATTAAGTGAATTTTAGCGATAATGATACGCATAAATATACGTAGAGAAAGCGAACTCAAAGGATCTGAAAAACAATTTATAATATGACGACATAAAGAACGCATTCTATTTAAAGAAGGGTATTGGTAATGTACTTTGATATTCATGAGACAATTTCGTCTGAAATGCTTAATCGTCTTGCAGAAATTACAGTGAAAGTGGGGTTGAATTTACAAGAGGGGCAGGATCTTGTTTTAACTGCTCCAGTTTCAGCATTACCTTTTGTTCGGCGTATTGCATATCATGCTTATAAGGTTGGTTCTGGTGTCATTACACCAATTTTTAGTGATGATATGTTATCGCTTACACGGTTTGAAAATGCCCATACAACTAGTTTTGATTGTGCCCCTTCTTGGCTTTATGAGGGAATGGCAAAGGCTTTTGAAAATGGGGCAGCGCGTTTAGCGATTGTTGGTGATAATCCTTTGCTCCTTTCCAATCAGGATTTTGATAAGGTTTCACGTTTAAATAAAGCCACTTCAATAGCTTACCAGCCGGCACTCAAGCAAATATCAAATTTTGCTATGAATTGGTCGATTGTTGCTTATCCAACAGCAGGATGGGCTGAGGCAATGTTTCCTTCTTTACCACTTAATGAGGCGATTAAAAAATTAGCCGATGCAATTTTTTCTGCTTCACGTGTTACAGGAGAAGATTCGGTGCAGGCGTGGAATGTCCATAACGAGAATTTAAAGAAACGATCATCTTGGCTTAATGAGCAGCGTTTTTCTGCCTTACACTTTACAGGGCTAGGGACTGATTTAACTGTTGGTTTGGCAGATGATCATGAATGGCATGGTGGTGCATCCATTGCTCAAAATGGTGTTATTTGCAATCCGAATATTCCGACAGAAGAAGTTTTCACGACTCCTCATGCTCATAAGGTTGAAGGCTTTGTTTGCTCAACAAAGCCCCTTTCCTATCAAGGAATACTGATTGATAATATTGAAGTACGTTTTGAAGCAGGGCGTATTGTTGAGGCTCGTGCATCAACAGGCCAAGAAATTTTACAGCAGGTTTTGCAAAGTGATGAGGGTGCAAGCCGGTTGGGTGAAGTTGCCCTTGTGCCTCATTCTTCACCAATTTCTAAGAGTGGCCTCCTTTTTTATAATACCTTATTTGATGAAAATGCTGCATGTCATATTGCTTTAGGGCAGTGTTATTCCAAATGTTTTTTAGATGGGGCATCATTGACGTCAGAAGAGATTGCAGCACGTGGTGGGAATAAAAGTGTCATTCATATTGACTGGATGATTGGTTCTGGCGAAATTGATATAGATGGCATTACTCAAGATGGTGTAAGAGTTCCTGTATTTCGTAAGGGTGAATGGGCTTAATCCTGTGATGCCGTAAAACACCATCATTTGAAGTGGGGTGGTATGTAAGCCTCATTGATACGTTAAGTATTTTAGAGTGTGTGGTATATATTCAAGGCAGGGTTTGTCCATAAAGCCTTTAGTTAAATGACTCACATGAGTAGGAATCCAAGTAAAATCCACTCATCAAGAATTTGTTTAGTAGATGTAGAGGAAGTCTTCGTTCTTTGAGGGGTGGGAAGAAGTCAATTTATCAGAGATACGATTGGAAAGTGTATAATTATTAAAGAAGAGTAATGCCTGAGCTTCCTGAAGTAGAGACAGTTCGTCGTGGACTTGAGTCCGTTGTAACTGATGCAAAGATAGTATCTGTCAAACTTAATCGTAGAGATTTGCGCTTTCCTTTTCCTGAGGCTTTTTCTGAGCGCCTTATTGGCAGAACAATTATAGAACTTGGTCGGCGTGCGAAATATTTATTATTTCATCTTTCTCAGGATGAAACGATTTTAAGCCATTTAGGAATGTCTGGTTCATGGCGTATAGAGAATGATTTTTTAAGAAAAGCTTGTTCAGCGTCAAGTAAATTAGTTAAACATGATCATTTTGTCATGGAGATTCAGACAAAGAATGGTGACGTTTATCGTCTTATTTATAATGATGTGCGTCGCTTTGGGTTTATGCTTTTAGTCGATACGGATAAGCTTTATGAACATCCACTTTTAAATAAGCTAGGTCTTGAACCTATGAGTAATTCGTTTTCTGGTCGTTATTTACAAAAGGCTTTTGTTAATAAAAAAATGTCTCTCAAGGGTGTTTTACTTGATCAGTCTATTGTTGCAGGTCTTGGGAATATTTATGTTTGCGAAGCACTTTGGCGGAGTCGTTTGTCTCCACAACGTGGTGCATTTACATTGGCATCAAAAACGGCACGTGCACGTGAATTTGCAGATTCTTTAGCACAAAATATATGCAATGTGATTTCTGAAGCCATTTTGTCTGGTGGCTCTTCTTTACGTGATTATATGCATATAGATGGTTCGCTTGGTTATTTTCAGCATACTTTTTCAGTTTATGGACGAGAAGGCAAGCAATGTTTGGAATGTGGAGCGCCTATTATGCGCATTTTACAGGCTGGACGTTCAAGTTTTTACTGCTCACAATGTCAAAAATGAATAAGGTGTCTTGCAAAATCTTACAAGAGGCTTAAAGTCATCGCATCTATAATATAATTACACAAGGCTTGAAAGGTTTTTTTATGCTGAATAAAGTACTAACACATCTTGATGGAAATATAGAGAAGAGCCTTGAACGCCTTTTTTCTCTTTTACGTTTTCAATCGATTTCTACAGACTCGGCTTACAAGGATGCATGTCGTAAAGCAGCTGATTGGTTAGTAGAGGATTTAAAAAGCATCGGTTTTGAGGCTTCACGCCGTGATACGCCGGGGCATCCAATGGTTGTTGGGCATCATCCAGGACCTTCAGATGATTGTTTGCATGTGTTGTTTTACGGACATTATGATGTTCAACCTGTTGATCCATTGAGTTTATGGGAGGATGATCCATTTACACCTTCTTTAAAAGAGAGAGATGGAGAGAAAGTTATTTGTGCTCGTGGAGCTTCAGATGACAAAGGTCAGTTGATGACTTTTATTGAAGCATGTCGTGCATTTAAGAAAGAAACAGGGCAGCTTCCTATTAAAGTTACTGTTTTATTTGAGGGAGAAGAAGAATGTGCTTCTCCTTCCCTTATTCCTTTTTTAAAAGCAAATACAGATGAACTTAAGGCAGATTATGCATTAGTTTGTGACACGTCAATGTGGGATGCGGATACACCATCTATTGCTCTTTCTCTTCGGGGAATTATGGCAGAAGAGATTATTATCACAGCAGCGAATCGTGATTTGCATTCTGGTTATTTTGGAGGAGTAGCAGCTAACCCCATTCGTATTTTAACGAAAATCTTAGCAGGACTTCACGATGAAAATAATAGGGCAACACTTCCTGGTTTTTATGATGGCGTAGAAGAAACACCTCCACAGATTTTACAATCATGGAATGCACTTAATTGTACTGCTGAAAATTTTCTTGGTCCTATAGGACTTTCCGTTCCAGCTGGTGAAAAAGGGCGGAGCATTTTAGAGCTTGTATGGGCACGTCCTACCATGGAAATTAATGGTATTAGTGGCGGCTATGAAGGGGAAGGGATGAAAACAGTTATTGCTTCTCAAGCGAGTGCAAAAGTATCGTGTCGTTTGGTGCATAAGCAAGATCCAGAGAAAATACGCCAAGCGTTGCGTGATTATGTACGTAGCTCAATTCCTGCTGATTGTAAGGTTGAATTTAAGAATCACGGTTCTTCTCCGGCACTTCAGATTTCTGATGATTCATCTTTTATCAAGGAGGCGAAGGATGCCTTATCACAAGAGTGGGAAGTGCCTGCTGTCTTGACAGCCATGGGGGGCTCGATCCCAATTGTAGCAGATTTTCGGTCAATTCTTGGTATGGAAACTCTTTTGGTTGGTTTTGGACTGGCTGATGACCGTATTCATTCTCCTAATGAAAAGTATAATTTAAAATCGTTTCATAAGGGGCAGCGGTCTTGGGCGCGTATTCTTGCTGCTTTAGCAAGTAGGAGGGTAAATGGCTGAGATTCGCGTTCATCAAGGTGATTTACCAAACTTAGATAATTATCAAACTGATGCTGTTGCGATTGATACTGAAACTTTAGGATTACAACCCCATCGTGATCGTTTATGCGTTGTTCAGCTTTCTTCTGGAGATGGTACTGCTGATATTATACAGATTGCTAAAGGACAAAAGAATGCACCTAATTTGGTCAAGCTTCTTGAAGATAAAGCAGTCGTAAAAATATTCCATTTTGGGCGTTTTGATCTTGCTATTTTAGCACATACATTTGGTGTTATGCCAGAGGCTATTTTTTGTACAAAGATTGCTTCGAAACTCACGCGCACTTATACGGATCGTCATGGCTTGAAAGAAATTTGTAATGAATTGCTGAATGTGAATATTTCTAAACAGCAACAATCTTCGGATTGGGCGGCAGAAACGTTATCACAGGCACAAATTGAATATGCTGCGTCGGATGTGTTATATTTGCATCGTTTAAAGGTTATATTTGAAGAACGTTTAAGACGTGAAGAGCGAGAAAATGTTGCCAAGGCATGCTTTCAATTTTTGCCTATGAGAGCTAGGCTTGATCTTTTAGGATGGGCGGAAGTTGATATTTTTGCGCATAGCTAACTTTAAAATTGGCTTTTAAATGGAGTTAATTATTGATGTGAGAGGACAAAATGCTTGTACATTATGGGCATTTTATCCTTTCATCTTTACCATCATTTTTAATTCTGCTTTACGACTTTCAAAAGTATTTAAAGCAATGTCTGTTAAATAATAGAGATTACGCATTGCCTCATGCTTTTTTAATGGATTTACGTTCTTCATGTAAAACAGAACGCCCTAAACGGAATATATTTGTGTTGCTAATTCATGTACTTTTTGTAAAGAAACCGACACCCAAGTTCATTTTACGGCGGTGCTCATAAAAGATATAACGATAAAGCCTCCAATACCAATATAAAATCTATTGAACACTACCATCTTACGCTTATAGAGTTAACAAGCCGCTACTATCACACATTTTGCCAACACCCAATTTTGCGACAACCCTTGGCACTGGAGACGTTTCATAAAAGGCATTTTTAGTCCTTTATTGTACAGTTTCACTCCACATAGGCTTCCCCACTTGTAATGTACAAACAAATGGTTTTGGTTGATTCAACATGAGGAAGATTTGGAATGAAAGGGTTTTATGGTATTCGGAGTTCTAATTTAATATGGATAACGCTATATTATCATTATAAATCAATATATTATATGATTAATATATAAAGATAACCACGATTATACTGAACAATGCAAAGAACGACACCTAGAAAGTGACCTAGAAACAAGTTAGCAAGGAATATGCTTTTACCAAGTTAAAATGTTAACTTTTGCGTTTAAATGACTTTATAAGATAAAACTCCTTTTTTCAAGAGTCTTATCCATATATCAACCTCATTTATGACATGTAAGCGAATAATTTTGCTTAATGTATAATGAGCGAATTTAAAATAAGATAATCTTATGATACTGAGAGCGCTCATTCAATAGGGGAGATTTATAAATCAATATGTTGATATGACATTTGTGTAGTTTATTCTCCCCAGACGATATTTTGTGCTTTTATGCATTGCCAAACAAGTGATTTCTATGTTTGTAAAGTGGGGCAATTTGCATTTATTTTAAAATTAAAATGCTTCAAAGCCTTGTTTTTTGAGGATTCTCACTTTTTATCTATAAACATGCTATTTTTTCTGGAAATTTGCAATGAAGACACTAGATAAAATCCATTACGGATATTTATACGAGGTTAAATTTATGAACATAAAATATTTTATTACGGCTTTTGCTACGTTTGCTTCAATCTCTGTAGCACAGGGTGCTTCTTTCTTGTCTTCTCAAAAGTTAATAGAGGGTATACCTTCTCTTGTTCCTCCTAGAGATCTTTTTTCTAGTGAACAGTTGAGCAAGATCTTCTCTGAAGTTGTTCAAATGGAACTTTCTTGCACGCATAACAACCAATGCATAACAGCAGCTAAGTTAGTACCTGTATCATATTCTGGTAAAAAAAGATTTCAAAAGCCTAAAAAAGGATCAGGGAAAGGAAGACGACCAGACTTATTTGGACGAAGTCCAATGAGTTATTAAAAAGTAAGAAAACAACATAAAGAGGTCTAACGTATGATCGAGAATTGAAGAGAGAAGATATTTTTTATCATTTGAAAAGTGGAGGAGCAGTTGTTCGCAAAGGGTATTATAATTGTGTACGGAGGGGGTGAAGAGTACTATTTGGAAAAGATATGGGGAGGTGGATTTCGGTGCAAGAATACTCTGTATAATGGCAATCGCTCGTTACAAAATTCATGGGTTTGGAAATATAACCTCCCGATTTTGGGTTACGCTGTTATACTGTAAATACTGTCATTTTAAGCGTAACTATACAGCGCAATAAAACTTCTTGATCAGTATTTTTAGAGTAGGGCTTGTCCAGAGAGAGCCTTTAGTTAAGTGAATCACATGAGTAAGAAGTTAAGAAAAATCCTCTCGACAAGAAACTAAGCTGTTTGCAGAGAGGATCTGAGAGGATACTTCATCAAAATCGAGTGAAGCAACAAAAATGTTAAACTTTTGATCTTTGATGGTATGCTTCGACTACAGAATTTATAAAATATTCATTTGTCTATGATTCAAAATATTAGATATTTTTTCTGTCAAATTCATGATTTTTAAAGCAAGGTGTGGTGTGAAAACTTTAAGAAAGATTTCTCATTTTTTCAGCTTTAAGGAGATTTCTATATAAGTTTTAATGTTTATCATACCGGTTGTCTGTCTTTAGGCATTTTTTTCAATTTAGTCTTGTAAAGGAGTATGAAATGATATCCTACAAATAAGGCTGAAGCTCTGAAAAGATTTACTATAAGGTTGAGAGAAGAAAAAAATGGTAAGTATGTCAAAAAGGCATAAATGCCTAAATTAAAAACAAAGAGCAAGTGTAATGAAATTGCATGTAATCTTGTTGCAGTCCATGGGGTAGTGGAGATCTTGTTTTATGCGGTATAAGCATTCTTTACAATGATGAAAAAACAATCAAAGAGCTATTCACATTTTGTTATGCGAAGAATGAAGCTAAAAACGTTGTTTGTATGAATTTAAATGGAACAGTTAGATTTAGCTGCTCTCAATATTGTAACGGTCTTCATTATTACAATATTGAGAGTATTAATAGGAGGCATTTTAGCTTTTAAATAGTTTTATTTATTCACACACTTGCTCGTTTGTGAGGTGCAGGGGGATGGTTTTGGTTTCTTTAATATAAAAAGGCTTAAGATAAGAACATCTTCAATATTGCAGACGAATTAATATTAAAAAATATTTTTTCATTATAAATCAATATATTATATTTTCATTCCAATAGCACACGCTTTACACGGAGGGTATTGTGACGCAGTTTTTTTACAAAATTTATAAAGGAGAGAAAATGTGAGGAAAAGAGATCATTTGTGCATGGGCATAGTTTTATTCTCATTTATTACAGATCAAGCAATTAAGGGTACTTTGATTGGCTTTTTGTTTTTTTTATAAGTGTATCATTTTTGCTACAGATATCTGAAGATGGGGCTCTATATGAAATGGTGTGTTCAAATAAATATTCAGCTATGGAGAGAAAATATGAATATGAAATGGTTAATAACAGCTTCTGCTTTCGCTTTTGTTTCAGCTTCAGCAGCACAAGCAGCAGATGTTATTGTTCCCCCAAGTCCAACACCTGTTGCTCCCGTTATTGTTGCTCCAACTTTTTCTTGGACAGGTTTTTATGTTGGGGGCCAGATTGGTGGTTTTTCGGGTAAAACGAAAATGGATATTCTCAGTAATGGAAAAAAGATTCCAGTACCTGATGACCTTTTGCCTAAACTATCTGGTTTCATGGGTGGTCTTTATGCAGGTTCCAACGTTGATCTTGGTAATGGCCTTATTCTAGGTGTTGATACAGATATCATGTGGTCTAATAAAGATGATACGAAGACAGGAAACACATATGTTATTGCTCCAAATCACATAAATTATATTAAGAAGATATTAACAGAATCTGGAATTAATATTGGTAAAGATGCGCTTGAACCTGGTGCTAAACGAACCCACAGTTTCACTTTTAAAGAAAAGTGGGCTGGTGCGACACGTGTACGTATTGGTTTTGCAGCTGAACGCATTATGCCTTATGTTGCTGGTGGTATCGCTTATACCCAGCTTCAAGATACTGCATTGATTTCAATAACAGGCAAAGATTCAGACAAAGTAATAGCTTCTGGTACCTTGTCTGATGAAACAAAGACCCTTGTTGGTTACACTCTGGGTGCTGGTGTTGATTTAGCAATGACCAATAACGTTATTGTCCGTGCGGAATATCGTTACTCTGATTTTGGGAAAAAGAAATTCTCAAATGATAAATATGAGACATCTTACAAAACCAATGATTTCCGAGTTGGTGTTGCTTACAAATTTTAACAGATGATAAGTTAAATAACAGAGGCGCCGTCTTTAACAGCGCCTCTGTTATTTTCTGTTGCCATATTATCACACAATACATAATTTATTGTGGATATGAAAAGATATTATTCAGGTTTTCTTAAAAAAATCATAGACAACAAACAAGAATTACATTTAAAAATCAATAAGTTATATATATATATATCTTTAGGTTTCTCGTACAAAATCAAGCTATGAAGCGATTTTGTCTAGGATGTGCCCTCCATTTTCTGTGACTGTATCATTTTTACTACAGCTTTTCTTTCTGTAATCTTGTAGCACTGTGCTCATAAATAAATTAGGAGCAAAGTTTATGAATATAAAATCTTTAGTAACAACTTCTGTTATCGCTATAGCAGCAGCTTCTGCAGCACAAGCTGCTGATGTTGTTATCCCTCGTGAAACAGCCCCAGCAGTTATCTCAGCCCCTTCATTTTCTTGGACAGGCTTTTATATCGGTGGTCAAGTTGGTAACTTTTCAGGTAAAGTTGATGTAGTTGATTCAGAAACAAAAAAGAAAATTACAGATAAAGACTGGACACCTAAGCCTTCTGGTTTCATGGGTGGTATTTATGTAGGTTCCAACGTAGATCTTGGTAATGGCCTCATTCTAGGTGTTGAAACCGATGCAGTCTGGGCTGACCGCGAAGATTCAAAAGCGCATTCAGCAGTCATTGGGGGAGCAGGCCTTCAAGCTTTCAAAGATGAGCTTACAGAAGCTAAAGCTACACCTGCTACAGGAAAAACTATTACTGGTATCGTGGCGACTGACAAACGTGTAGAGGGCACCTCTATAAAAGAAAAATGGTCTGGTGCAACACGCGTTCGTGTTGGTTTTGCAGCCGTTGATCGCATTATGCCTTATGTTGCTGGTGGTATTGCTTATACGCAGCTGCAAGTGGTTGATTTTCTTAAGGCAGCGACAGCTGAAGGTGCCGAAATCGCTTCTGCTACCGTTTCTGATGCATCAAAAACGATGGTTGGTTTCACTGTAGGTGGTGGTATTGACTTTGCGATGACAGACAATGTTCTATTGCGTGCAGAATATCGTTACTCAGACTTTGGTAAAAAAGCATTTGTAAAGGACGGGGATAAATTCGCTTACAAAACCAATGATTTCCGTGTAGGTGTTGCTTACAAATTCTAATTTCGTAAACAACGAAATAAACTTCCAAGAGGCTCTGTCAAAGACAGGGCCTCTATTCTTTTCTGTTGTTATATTATCACATACCCTATATTTATTAGGGGAGTAAAAGATATTATTTAGATTTTCTTAAAAAGATTTTTATAAATGACAGATAACAATTATGCCATAAAATCAATAATTTACACATACTTGTAACTTACAATTTCTTATGAAACGTGAAGTTATGAAATGACTTTAGCTTGCGTCAGCTTTCGTTTCCTATGATTGTATCATTTTACTACAGCGTTTTTTTGTAGTCGTATAATACTGTGCTCGTAAATAAATGAGGAGCAAAGTTTACGAATATAAAATCTTTAGTAACAACTTTTGTTATCGCTATGACTACAGCTTCTGCGGCACAAGCTGCTGATATTGTCATTCCTCGTAAAACAGCTCCAACAGTTATCACAGCTCTTTCGTGTTCTTAGACAGGTTTTTATCTTGGTAGTTAAGTTGGCAACTTTTCAAGTCAAAGTTTATGTATTTGATTTTGAGACAAAAGAAAAAACTTCAGATAAAGATGCACTACCTATGCCTTCCGGTTTCATCGGTGGTATTTATTTAGGTTCCAACGTAGATCTTGGAAATGTTCTCATTCTAGGTGTTGAAACCGATGCAGTCTGGGCAGACTGAGGAGAGACGAAGACGGTCTCAAAGATTCTTGTGATTGATGATTTTAATGATAAATTTAAAGATGCTGGTGTCACATTGGATGAAAATGAAAAGTTTCAAAAGGGTGACACAGCAGTGTATCGCATTGGTTTCAAAGAAAATGGTCTGGTGCAACACGGGTTCGTGTTGGTTTTTCTGTCGCTGACAGCATTATGCCTTATGTGGCTGGTGGTATTGCTTATGCGCAAATACAAGGTGTTGGTAAAGTTTCAGGAACAAAAAAGTTGGGAAAATGGGTAAGCCAAGTAAAGAGTTTCTGCTACAGTATTTGATAAAACAAAAACGATGGAGGGTTTTATCCTTGGTGGTGGTATAGATTTCGCGATGACAGATCATATTCTGCTTCGTGCGGAATACTGTTACTTAGACTTTGCTAAGAAGGAATTTAAAAAGGATTATCTTAAACTAGTCTACAAAAGCAATGACTTTCGTGTAAGTATCGCTTACAAGTTCTAATTTCATCAAAAGTGCAATTATGAATAAAAAGTATTAATAAAAAATTAAATTTACAAAAGATATTGACTTTTAAAAAAACCACTGTTTTCTGGGGTTTTATTTGTATGATTGTGATATTTTTACTACAGCTTTTCTATCTGTAATCTTGTAAGGTCGTTTGATAGTTAATTTAGGAGCAAAATTATGAATACAAAATCTTTAATAGCAACTTCTATTGCCGCTTTAATTTCAGCTTCTGCAGCACAAGCTGCTGATGTTATCATCCCTCGTGAAACAGCCCCAGCAGTTATCGCAGCAGCCCCTTCGTTTTCTTGGACAGGTTTTTATCTTGGTGGTCAAGTTGGCAACTTTTCGAGTAAAACTAAAGTAACTATTCCAGGAAAAGATAAAGAACTTTTCAAAAAAGATAACATACCTAGTCCTTCTGGTTTCATGGCTGGTATTTATGCCGGATCTAACGTAGACCTTGGAAATGGTCTCATTCTCGGTGTTGAAACCGATGCAGTTTGGGCAGACCGTGAAGAATCAAAAAAAGCCCGTGAATTGACTCTTACTGGAGAAGATGCTGCAAATTTTAATGCTGCCCTTGAAAAAGCTAAGGTTGAATTAAAAGATCAGCAACAGTTTGCAGAAGGTGACAAGGTAACAGAAACGCACAGTTACAAAGAAAAATGGTCTGGTGCTACACGTGTCCGTATCGGTTTTGCTGCTGTTGACCGTATTATGCCTTATGTTGCTGGTGGTATTGCCTATGCGCAGGTACAGGGCATTCAATCCGTTGCAGGAAAAGGAGAGAGAGTTAAAGTTGAACAGAAAGCTGATGGGGTTGAAAACCCACCAGTTAAGCAAAATGTAGATTTGATTGGTGGTACTTGGGCTGATGACACGAAGACAATGGTTGGTTTCACTATTGGCGGCGGTGTTGACTTTGCAATGACAGACAACGTTCTTTTACGTGCAGAATACCGTTACTCCGATTTTGGTAAAAAGAAATTCGCCCAAGATACACGTGAATTCAACTACAAAACCAATGACTTCCGTGTAGGTGTCGCTTACAAATTCTAATTTCGTAAAAATAAAATTATCAGCACAAAAAATACTAAGGCCTCGTTTAACGGGGCCTTTATTTTATTAACTCTCTATTTTATCTCTCTTAATCCCTTCATTTTTATTGGTATCATTTTGTATTATAAGGCTTAAAAAAAAGTTTTATATTATAAAAGGCCAATTAGTAGTATGTATCGATTTTATAACTACTTATTACATAAAATCTTATATCACGGCTATCATTTTACGCTTAAGTGAAAAGTATTCAATTAATCTCAGAAATAGGACAAGATCATAATCAGTGACGAACTTTAGTCTACTTCTATATGCTAGATTAGAGCGAGCGTACTACATATATCTGTTGGAGTAAGTTCTGAAACGGGAATACAGCCTCATTGGAGAAGAATATAAAGTTACAAAAAGAAAAACTAGTTTCCAACTTTATCATCTTCTTTTAATTTAGCTTTACGGTTTTCAAAAGCATTTAGAGTAATGTCTTTTAAATAATGAAAATGAAGATGATGCATTGTCTTACATTTTTGTTTATTGCATTTTTTAATGGGATCATACTCCTCATGCAAAACAGAACGCCCTAAACGGAATACACTTGTTGTTGTGTATTCACACATTTGTTTTAAAAAAATATTTTTCAAAGTACATCAAGCCCACTTCTCTCTGGACAAGATTTGAATATTCTAGGCTCTGATGTTCAAGCAACGGATAATCTTTCCTTACAAGCTGAGAGGAATGTTTCGATTGATGCCACACGCAACAGTGCCAATAGCCATCGCGGGGATCAAACCTTTCATGTCGCGGTGCACAATGGCTCTCATTTAAGTTCTGGAAAAGATACCACTGTTCTCTCTGGAAAAGATATCCATATTGCTGCTTCCGATATAGATGCCAAGGGTAATGTTGCTCTTGGCGCGAAAGGGGAGGTAACAATAGGGGTAAGAAACGATGAAATGGAGTATCATCTTCAGGGCAAAAACACGAAAGTGGATATGCAAGCTTCTCATGCCGTTGGCTCTTCGATAAAATCGGGAGGTGATACCACTGTTGTTGCGGGGCAGGATGGCAAACCGCATGATCTTAGCATCACAGGTAGTTCCATTGCGGCTGATGGCAAGGTAGGGCTGAAAGCCAGCAACGATGTCCTGATCAATAATGCAGAGGATAGCTTACATTATGAGATGTCATACCATAAAGACGGTGGAGCATTCAGTAGCAGCAAATCTGAGCATAACAAGATGGATGTGCGCCAAGTTGTGGGGTCAAGCATAACAGGGGGTGAAGGCATTGCCATTGATTCCGGAAACAACACGGAAGTTGTCGCCTCGACGCTCATAGCCGGTAAGGCAGAGGAAAGGTCAGGAGAGAAAGCACCAGAAGAACAGAAACAAGCGGATATTACCATTCACTCTGGGGGAAAGATTACTATCAAAGGCGCCCAAGAACACTTGGATCAGCAAGCACAATCGTCATCAAGTGGCTTTTTGCATGAGAAATCGTCCGATAC